>CAZHEA010000186.1:0-1600 GCA_964531165.1 uncultured Thiotrichaceae bacterium | reverse complement strand
TGCTGCATGTAAATCTACAGCCTGAGACGCAAGTAACGAGGCATTGGTACTTAATGAGATATTACTCACAGCAGAAACAGAGTTTAGAGACTTAACCAGTTTAGATATATTTTTTCTAACCAGAGGCTCACCTCCGGTAATTCTGAAATTAGCAACTCCAAGGTCTGAAAATGCTCTGACGACGTGTTTAATTTCGGAAAAACTCAGCCAGTTCTCAGGTTCTTCAAATTCTTTATGACCTTTTGGCATGCAATAAAAGCAGCGCAAATTACATTTATCTGTTACAGATATTCGTAAATAGTTTATTTTTCTACCAAAATTATCAATCAGGCATGAATGATAACTTTCAGAACTTGCTGTATATTGATCACGACTTAACATAAAGCACCTGATGAATTAAAAAACCTCCTTCTGAAAATGGGAAGGAGGTAAAAACATACTTTCTAATGCGGGGTGTTAGAAAGTATATTGAAGCTGCACGCCAACGATGGTATTTGACTTATCAACCGCATTAGAGCCCTTGTCTTCATCATCAAAAACAAACAGTTCCGGGCGAATACGTAAACCTCTGGCAATGTAGGGTAAATCGATTGGCATACTAATACCCATCATGGTACTGGTAGCATCAATTTTTGTTGTACCGAAAGTTGCTTCACTGGTCATTGCACCGTAAACAAAATGAATAGTGCCTTTGGTTTCATCACCGGTAAAACGGTAACCAATATCCACCCAGTAACTGGTATTATCGTTATCATCGCCTTTCACGCCAGATGCATTATATAAAGCTGAGGCATTATCACCGGCTGTTGATTTTGAGTATGAACCACTGGTATTACCCCAGTTTTTACCTGCACCAAACTCAGCGGCAAAGGTAACCGGACCGGCACCTGTTTTCAGGCCAAGTGCGAAGCCACTAGAGGTTAATGAATCAACATTATTTGAATAATCTAACTGATGGTAAAACACACTGGGAAAGATCTGCCAGTTGAATGTACGGTATGCCATACCTACATCCAGACGTGGTAGAGACTGTTCACGGGTTGTTCCGTCGGGCCCTGCTGTTTCACCCTTATTTGGATCTACCAGAGCCATTGCAATAGCACCATTACGGTTTAAAAACTTATAGGTATAACGCATTTGCGATGGTCGACCTGGAGAGACTCGTCCATAGCCCTGGCCTGAGTTGTGAACCATTGCCACATTTGGATTCAGTGGCGCGAATGGTGTTGAAGTTTGACCTGCCAGTAACTGACCTGTTTCACTAAAATCCCACTTGCCATATGCATGACGCACACCCAGACCTGAGTTTTTCAGTGCCAGCTCATAATACATACTCACGCGGTCTTCATTATTCCATTTTATGCGTAATCTTGAATTATTTGCGTTTGCCAGAATAAAATTACTTGTATCATTTGCCGGCGTAATATCATCCGTTCTGGAGTCATCGTATGTATTTAGAAATACAATACCACCAATAGTTGATTTAGCCAGAGCAGCTGTACTCATTACGCCAAGCGACAGACCGATTGCAAGTGGGATAGCAAATTTTTTCATAATTTAACCTCAATATTTACCAACAAAAATACTCATTTGTATGTTT
>CAZHEA010000185.1:0-1653 GCA_964531165.1 uncultured Thiotrichaceae bacterium | reverse complement strand
CATTGTCTTTATTCTGATGTTGTGAACGTTGATTCTGGCATTGTACAACAATACCCGATGGAATGTGGGTTAGCCGCACCGCTGAATCCGTTTTATTAACGTGCTGCCCACCCGCACCACTGGCACGATAGGTATCCACCCGAACGTCAGACATATTAATCTCAATTTCAATATTATCATCCACTTCCGGATAAACAAAAACAGAGGCAAAGGAAGTATGACGGCGGCTACCTGAATCAAATGGCGACTTACGCACCAGCCGATGTACGCCTGTTTCTGTACGCAATAAACCGAATGCATATTCACCGGTATATTTTATAGTGGCGCTTTTAATCCCGGCAACATCTCCATCAGAAACTTCCATTAATTCGGTTTTAAATCCTTTGCGTTCACCCCAACGTAAATACATACGCAATAGCATATCCGCCCAGTCCTGTGCCTCGGTACCACCCGAGCCGGACTGAATATCTAAAAAAGCATTATTCGCATCGAGCTGCCCGGAAAACATCCGCTGAAATTCCAAATCTGCCAGGATCTTTTCCTGAATATCTAAATCGGCAATCACTGCATCAACGGTATCCGAATCATCTTCTTCCTGTGCCATTTCCAGCAGTTCAGTTGCATCAGTCAGACTCTCTTCAATTTGCTGAAGCCCGTGTACAACTTTTTCCAGACTGGCGCGTTCGCGCCCCAGTTCCTGAGCATATTCAGGTTTATCCCAGACTTCAGGTGCTTCCAGCTCTCTTTCAACTTCGATTAATCTTTCACTCTTAATATCAAAGTCAAAGATACCCCCGAAGTGTGGCATTGCGCTGCTGCATTTCTTTTATTTGGGTTTTAATGGCATTAATTTCTAACATTTTATATTCTCAAAATTTTCTATATTATTTCATTCTAAACTAAAATATGATCATGCTAAGCCATAACGTGGCAGTTTTATTAATCTTACCGCGAAAAAACAAGATTGCCGCACTATCGCTCGCAATGACATTAAATATTAGCCAATCACGGGCTCAATATGTTCTATCATCAACTGAGCGGTTCGGTTACCTCTAAATTCATTTACATCGAGACGGTAAACTGCATCCACACGACTCACATCCACAGGCCAGTCTGCATCGGTCACATTAAAGGCAATCGCATCAATTGTATTTTTTTGAGCCAAATCCATTCCTGAATAACCCAATACTAACTTTAAATGTTTTTCGCCCACAATACGTTTTTCAATTAGCTCAAACTGCCCGTCGAATACCGGCTCAGGAAAGCTCTGCCCCCAGGGACCCGCATTTTGTATTAATTCGGCCACATCCAGGTTGAGCTCACTTTCATTTAAGCTACCATCGGTTAATAATATATTTTGTAATTTATCATCCGTTAAATGCTTGTCGACTTGTTGCATAAAAGCATTTTTAAATTCATTTAAGTTTTCTTTCTTTAATGTTAAACCTGCTGCCATTGCATGACCACCAAATTTTTCAATTAAGTTGGGAAATTTTTTAGATACTTCATCTAAAACATCACGCAAATGCAAACCCTGAATAGAACGGGCGGAACCTTTTAACTCGCCTTCTTTTGCTGTCGCGAAGGCGATAACCGGCCGATGAAAATGATCTTTGATTCTCGATGCCAGTATCCCAATCACACCTTCATGCC
>CAZHEA010000184.1:0-1657 GCA_964531165.1 uncultured Thiotrichaceae bacterium | reverse complement strand
AAGCTGATGATGCCGTATTTGAAAGACTTTAGGGCAATGATTAGTACCAGTGAAATTAATACCAGTGCCACGGTTGTGCCGGTTAGCATGCTGATGATATTGCGTTTACCAATATGCGCAAACATAATAGATGGACTTGCACCATCAGCTACAATATCCGGTGTGTTCTGATGCATCCAGCTGTTAGCGCGATTTTCAAGTGCCAGTAGTTCATTAGATGAAATGGTTTTTAAAATAACATTAACTTTGGTTGCCTGCTTGGCAACATCAATCTGATTATTTAAGTCCAGCCCATAGGGCAGTGACATCTCATAAAGCAGAAGATACTGCGCGCCCAGCTCTTTATTGTCCGGTAATTTATAATAGGCTTCATCATCGCCGTGCATATTTTTATTTAAACGCTTGAATGTATCGGTGATAGTGCTGACATGCAGAACTTCATCCTGCGTTTCATACCAACGCGCAAACTTCTCAACCTGTGCAAGAAACTCTGGTCGGCTTACGCCTTCTTTTTCACCACTATCCAGAGAGTAAGCAATGGTGTATGTGCCGGTTAAATTTTGAGTGGTGAAATCGGTGTCACGTCTGAACTCAATTGACTTGTCGAAGTAGTTCACAAATACATCGTTTAAATCATTTTGTGGAATCATAGCGATAAAAATAAGTACTAATACAGTTAGTGATGTGAGTAGTTTTTTTCTGTTATCTACTACAAAGTCGCCGAGTTTTTCCATTACTCCGGTGCCGGAAATAAAATGTTTGGCTTTGATTGGTAGTATCGACATAATCGCAGGTAAAAATGTTACGGTTAAAACAAATGCACCAATTACTCCGAAGGTCGACATATTGCCCAAATCACCAAACGGTGGCGCGTCACTTGAATTTAAACTTAAAAACCCCATTGCTGTTGTAATGGTAGTAAGAAAAATAGGCATAAAATTAACCCGCATACTTTCTACAATGGCATCGTGTTTACTCATGCCTCTGTGTATTTCCTGTAGCATGGTCACGAGTAAATGTACGGCACCGGCAATGGCGATAGTTAATATAATAATGGGTGCTGATGCAGAGGGGGGGGTGAGTTTTATACCGAAATGACCACCGGCTCCCATACCAATAATAATCGAACACAGAACCAGAATAATTGTTGCGGCGGTTCCGCTAAAACCTTTCAGCAATAATAGTAATACAACCGCAATAACCCCAAATGCCATTGGTATTAAAGTCTTTCCATCTGCCTGGCTGGCTTCCGGAAAAGCGTTATTCATCATCACCATGCCCGCCAAACGAAAATCGATATCCGGGTATTTTTCTCTGGCTTCGGCTAGCATTTTTCTGGCATAGGCGACGGTTTGCGGATTTTCTTTCATCTGATCTTTGCCAGGTAACTGTACGGTAACATTGATACCTGTATGTGCTGTGTTTAATGAAAGTAATCTACCAGCTAATGCGGGTTCTTTTAATGCAACCTGTTTGGCATAGTTTAATTTTTCCTGATTCATGGTTGCGGGTTCAAGAACTAAGTCATCCACAATTAAATCGTCTTCTTCCGCATAGGTGTGCTGAAAGTTGGTAACTGAGTCAACCCGAATAGAGTGAGGTATTTGCCAGGCCTCTTCAGTAATCGCCTGAATAGCAGAAAGGTTTTCTGGCGTAA
>CAZHEA010000183.1:0-1658 GCA_964531165.1 uncultured Thiotrichaceae bacterium | reverse complement strand
AGCGCGAGCAGATGGTGATGTCGCTTTATTATAATGAAGAGTTAAACCTGAAAGAGATCGGGCTGGTGTTAGAAATATCCGAGTCGCGGGTGTGCCAGATTCACAGTCAGGCGCTGAAAAATATTCGCAGTAAAATGTCCGGATGGGTTACATGATCATTAAGCATTAACGGGCTAACTTACATAAATACACCCTTGATATGCTGGTCATTTAAACTTATTTGCGTACATTTGCGTACAATAAACATTTAGTCTTTATAAAAAAAGCCCAACAGGGCTCAATAACTTCTTACAAGTCTTTGGTTGCGATAAGTTTTTTTCGCTGACAGCTGGAAAAAACTCAAATGTCTGCCACACTCAATGTAACTGTAATCAATATAACTATAAACACTGAGGGAATCAGCCTTGGATAAAAATATGAAAATCCTTATTGTGGATGACTTTTCCACAATGCGGCGAATAATCAAAAACTTGCTGCGAGATCTGGGCTTTAACAATACCGAAGAAGCTGACGATGGAAACACCGGGCTACCCAAACTTCAAACGGGAAATTTTGACTTTTTAGTGACTGACTGGAATATGCCGGGAATGACCGGTATTGATCTGTTACGGGCAGTACGCGCTGATGATAAGTTAAAAACATTACCGGTGCTAATGGTAACCGCTGAGGCCAAAAAAGAGCAGATTGTGATGGCTGCACAGGAGGGGGTAAACGGCTATATTGTGAAACCTTTCACTGCGCAAACACTCAAGGAAAAGATCGATAAAATTTTTGAACGTATAGAAAACGCATAGCGGGAAGGTTAGGTAAATTTATGGAATCCACGGCAATTAATCGTGACCTTCTGCTGGAAAAAACCCAGGCGCTTATCAGTAGTCTTGAGTTACCTGAAACCAGTGATGAAGATCTGGAATCCCAGATAGAAGACATTAATACCCTGCGGGATAATCACCTGTTTCAGGAACTTGGAAAAATGACCCGTGAAATTCATGATTCGATTATGAAGTTTCGCATGGACTCACGTATTTCCGATCTGGCTGAAACCGATATTCCGGATGCTAAAGACCGTCTGGAATATGTCATTGAAATGACGGAAAAAGCCGCGAATACGGCAATGGGCGTTATTGAAGAAGGCAGCCCGGTTGCAGAAAAACTCGGTGCAGAAGCCAGTGTGTTAAAAGTTCAGTGGCAGAAGTTTCGCCAGCGTGAGCTAAACCCGGATGAGTTACGGGAAATGGGACAGGATGTAGAGGCCTTTTTCGATGAGTCTGAATTAATGATGTCTAAATTGTTATCCGGCTTTACCGAAATTTTAATGGCTCAGGACTTTCAGGATTTAACCGGACAAATTATCCGGCAGGTCATTAATCTGGTAAACGAAATTGAAACTAATCTGGTTGCACTGATAAAAATTCAGGGTGAGAACCAGGTGAAAGATGAAGAGCAGCCAACAAAACAACCGACAGAAACCAAATTGGAAGGTCCACAGGTGCCGGGTAAGGAAACCTCGAATGATGTGATGAAAGGTCAGGATGATGTGGATGATTTACTGGCAAGCCTGGGCTTTTAAGCCAGGCATCGTAATATCAGAGTGAATCGTTTTAAATTTAAATTTAGCAAAGGCAATACATGTCAATTGATTTAGATGATGAAATACT
>CAZHEA010000182.1:0-1856 GCA_964531165.1 uncultured Thiotrichaceae bacterium | reverse complement strand
TAGTAATGGCGATGATCGCTTACTGGCCGATGCTGGCAACCTGGCTGCCTGATCAAATATCCTGACAGATACCACAACACCCTGAAATATAAACAATATGCTTTTGACGCGGTAAGAAAAATATTCAAACATAAAAAAGCCCCGTAAAACGAGGCCTTTCCGTATCATTTTTTATTGAGAGATCTTAATCTTTTCTGCGGGCAATACCGATCAAACCAATCAGACCAGAACCGAACAACCAGACCGCTGCGGGAACCGGTACAGCGGTTACCGTCATAGAATACGTAGCAGCATTACTTGCAGATAACGACCATGTCACATCCGCGCCCTGATAATTGTTACCGGAAACAAATCCAGTACCAGACAGATGCAGAAATCCGGGAGTTGTATCACTTTCAACAGTCAATGTAGCCAGGTCTAACTGCCAGCCGGCATAGGTAAAAAAGTTATTAACAGGCGCAAACGCCAATAAATCGGCTGTACCAAACGGGTTAGCAATAGTGCTGGCTTCATCAGATGTAGAAAAATTAATGGTGGTACCAAAATCAACAGTTGCCACTCCAGCGGTCCCTACTGTAGACAAGGTTACATCAGTCACTGTCGTCAAATCACTGCTGTTTGATGCAGCAACCGAATAATCACCGGTAAGAGTCATAACACCTGTGATGTAATTTGCATTCGCCGCAGCCGATGCCAGTACGACAAAACCTGTCAATAAAACTTTAATTGCACTTCTCATAACAAATTTCCTTTCTTCTCAAGTTTTTTTCTTAAGCCTAAACCGATCAGGCCAATAGATAACAATGCCAGCACACCGGGCTCCGGCACAGTCGCAACTGTATTTTCCGAGTCAGCCGACCAACTGAAAACACCACCGCCAGATGTATCACCAGAAAACATCCAGTTAGCCGCTGTATCCTGAAAACCCGTAGCACTTATTACACCCGTACCGACAAGATCGATGAACGAACTGGACCCAATATTTGTACGAAGCACATTCGTCAGCTCAAATGAAAAATTACCGACCACCCAAAAATCAGCGATTGGTGACATGAAAGTAGTAAACTGAAAATCAGTAATATCACCCAAAGTACTAATATCACCGCTAACTGTTTTTAGCCCTGTAAAATCGCCATCTGCCGAATTAACACGGAATTTATCCATGCCGAAAAAGTCAAAATCAATCGCAACAGCACTACTCGCATTACCTACTCGCGCACCCGAAGCATCAATGGCATAAAAACTACCAGCCATATCCATTGTCCCGGAAACGGTCGGTAAGGCAATTACAATTGCAAACGCATTTGTCGCTACAGCAAAGAGCATCCCACTCATTATTAACTGTTTGAAATATTTCATAGCTTTAATCCTTTAGTTTTCCTGATATTAAATATCGTCACAATAATCATCGTATTAAATTAATACATGCAAAGTATACAAAGCAACTCCTGTGCCAACCTATTGTATTCTCATATAAAACAATAGGTTAATATTTTTACGCGCCTTTTAACCAAGCTATAGATTACTTCTTGATCTGAAAAAAGAGATACTGTTAACTTATTCGACAAACATTTCGCCTTTATCCTATAAAACCCTTATCACTCCAACCTTAACTTATTGATAAATAAGCGTTCACCATAAAAACCCCATCAGTTCTTACTGTAAAAGATTATTACACCGTCTAAATCTAACTTTTTCTTTAAAAGCTGTTAATTAAGACGATACAATGACAGGGCATCAATAATTTTCCTGATAATTTAACTTGTGGCGTTTAATATGTTTAAAATCGTGGAATTTATCATATGAAATTGCCATCGCCTGTAAATTATCTTGCTCAAAAAATTCTTTATCTGTGG
>CAZHEA010000181.1:0-1909 GCA_964531165.1 uncultured Thiotrichaceae bacterium | reverse complement strand
TCATAAACATTAATTGCCGTTACACCATCAGAAATTAAAAACTGTTCATCGCCTGGGTACACTATAAACTTAAAATCAGGCTGCAAATCTTCACACGCATTATAAAAGCCTTTAGTGGGCTTAGGGTTTAAGCTGCGCTTAATGTCAACAGCACACAGTTTATTT
Source organism: uncultured Thiotrichaceae bacterium (assembly GCA_964531165.1). Classification (GTDB taxonomy): domain Bacteria; phylum Pseudomonadota; class Gammaproteobacteria; order SZUA-229; family SZUA-229; genus SZUA-229. Next base: position 1,744 of record CAZHEA010000181.1, on the reverse strand, counting down.
CCTGGCAATGTTAGAATTAAATCAATTTCAGCACCTGCAGAAGTTCGATAAAAATTAAACAGAGTGCCGTCAGGTGCAGATGTAATTAAATTTTCAATAACAAAGGCCTCCCAGCTAGCACCCACAACTGGATGACTTAACAGTGATTCCTTATCAACGATCCCTAATAAAGCATGAGTAATACCGCTATCGCGAATATAAATTATTGGTGACTTAACCAGTCGCTTACCTGTATTTTTATGCCAGGGCTGTAATCGCCTGACTAAAAGTAAATCAACTAATAAGTCTAAATATTTTGCTATGGTTTTCCCGTCAACGCCTAAACCACGCGCCAAAGATGCCGCATTGAGTAAACCCGCCTGTGAATGCGCCAACATCACCCAAAAACGCTTTAAGGTTTCAGCCGGTATTCGAGGGCCAAGCTGTGGAATATCACGCTCTAAATACGTACGAATAAAGTCATGACGCCAACGAAAACTTAATGCATCATCAATAGCTAGAAAACTATCAGGGAAACCACCTCGACTCCATAATACATCCGATGCGCTCAAGCCAGTTTCAAGTATATTAAATGGCGACAATTCTATAAAAGCAATACGGCCTGCCAGAGATTCACTGGTTTGATGAAGCAGGTCAATCGATGCCGAACCCAACAATAAAAAACGCCCAGTAGCATTATTATTACGCCGTCCTTTATCGATAATACCCCGTAAAGGCTTAAACAAATCTGGCAAGCGCTGGACCTCATCCAGTATTATCAACTTATCATCATGACTGGATAAGTATAATTCCGGCTCCGAAAGCTTTGCTATATCAGCATCAGACTCTAGATCGAGATAAATAGATGGCAAGCCTGATGAAACACTCCAGGCAAGTGTAGTTTTTCCTACCTGGCGAGGGCCAAGCAGAACCACTGCAGGGTAATGCTGCAATAAATAACGTAATTTAGCATTTAACAGACGATCAATCATCCTTGCAATTATGGACTTAACATCCATATTTACAAGGAATTTTCAAAAAAATAAGTCAACGACACCCTAACTATGCGTGACTGTAATTAGGCGATCATCACAAAATTCCTAAAATTACGGGATAAACTGGTGAATACGCATTGTGCGAGAGACTAACTAAAAGATACCTTAATACTTCTTAGAAAAACAATATTTAAAGAGCCTTAACACTCCCCTCTTAGTAAAAGAGGGGTCAGGGGAGATTTAATACCAAAAATAAATGACGTAAAATTTACTAAAAACTATATATCAATAAGCATTCTTATGCACGAAACCCTTATATATCGTCATAAATATAATCTTCAAATCGAACCAAAGTGACCAGTTCTCTATATAGTAAAGATCATACTCAACTCGGTCTTTCATTTTATTTAAGGTATCCGTCTCACCACGCAAACCATTGATCTGTGCCCAACCTGTAATGCCAGGCTTCACCATATGACGTCGCATATACTGGTTTACCTGATCTTTATACTGCTCATTATGTTCTATAGCATGCGGCCTTGGGCCAACAATGGACATACAACCCTGCAATACATTAATGAACTGTGGTAGCTCATCCAGGCTCGTCCGACGAAGAAAAGCCCCTAGTTTTGTAATACGGGTATCGCCTTTTTTTGCCTGAGTAACTGTGCCGTCGAATTCATTATGAGCTTTCATCGTCCTGAATTTATACACCGTGATGATCTTTCCATCCCAGCCATGGCGTTTTTGCTTGAAAAACACTGGCCCTG
>CAZHEA010000180.1:0-1980 GCA_964531165.1 uncultured Thiotrichaceae bacterium | reverse complement strand
ATCGACAGCATTGAAAATTTATTTGATGAAATCCCCACGCATTTGAAAATTGATGCGCTGCAAAAAGTGCCAGCTGGCTTAAACGAAATGAGTATAAATCGTTTAATGCAAAGCCGTGCAAACCAGGACGGGCAACCGCTTTGTTTTATGGGGGCGGGTGCTTATGATCATCATATTCCTGCAGCAGTCTGGCAGATCACCACACGGGGTGAATATTACACGGCGTATACACCCTATCAGGCAGAAGCCTCTCAGGGGACTTTGCAATTAACCTACGAATTTCAAAGCATGATGACGGCACTGACGGCGATGGATGTGTCTAATGCCTCTTTGTATGATGGTGCATCAGCAGTAGCCGAAGCGGCGTTAATGGCGGTGCGGGCGAATCGTAAATCTAAATCGCGAAAAGTGCTGGTGCCACGCTCATTAAATCCGGTTTATAAAGATGTTACCCATACGATTGTTAAACATCAGAATGTTGAATTAATTGATATTGAATTTGATAGTGCGACCAGTAAAACATCGATGGCGGCACTGGAAAAATTTAGTGGTGAAGATATTACGGCGGTGGTTATTTCTCAGCCGAATTTTTTCGGTACACTTGAAGATGTGGATGCAATAACCAACTGGGCACACGAAAATAATATTGTTGTTATCGCGGTGGTTAATCCGTTAAGTCTGGCACTGTTAAAACCGCCGGGACAATGGGGTGAAAACGGTGCGGATATCGCAGTGGGTGATGGCCAGCCGTTAGGTGCGCCGATGTCATCCGGTGGCCCTTACTATGGCTTTATGTGCAGCAAAAAAGCTTACGTTAGACAGATGCCTGGAAGGATTGTTGGTCGCACGGTTGATCAGGAAGGTCGCGAAGGTTTTGTGTTGACGCTGCAAGCGCGCGAGCAACATATTCGCCGCTCGAAAGCCACGTCTAATATCTGTACGAATCAGGGGTTGGTGGTTACCGCATCTACCATTCATATGAGTTTGTTAGGCCCGGAAGGGTTAAAGCAAACGGCAATTAGTTGTCATCAAAATACACAGTTAATGGTTGAGAAATTATCGGCTATTGATGGTGTTGAAGTGGTATTTGATCAGCCGCGTTTTCATGAAGTGGTTTTGCGTTTAAATAAATCTTCAAAAGACGTATTGAATAAACTGGCGGATCAAAATATTCTGGCCGGTTTTGATTTGTCGAATGCGTATTCATTAAAAGATTATCCGCAATTTGAAAACTGTATTCTAGTTTGTGCAACTGAATTACGGGTTGTGGAAGATATTGAAGTTTTAGCGGCAGCTCTGGCTGACGCATTAAAGTAAATATTAAAATCGTAAGTCACTGGATTCCCGACACAAGCATTCGGGAATGACAGTGCTAATAATTTTCAGGTGTTTCTGAGGTGGTTGAAAGCCTTATTAATAATGAGATTATTGAACCAATAGCGAATATCGTCATCCCCGAATGCTTGTGCCTGGGATCCAGCGACTTTAAGTTCCGAGTAAAAATTTCGGAATGATAGTGAAAGAGAAATAGTGAAAGAGAAAAAGTAATGTTAATTTTTGAACACTCAGCCAAAGGCCGAAAAACTAAAATCCAGTCGGAGTCAGGTAATGCAATGCCAGCCGATATTCCGGTAGAATTATTAAGAACGCAAGCGCCGGGTTTGCCGGAAGTTTCCGAAATGCAGGCGGTGCGTCATTACACTTCGCTATCGCAAAAAAACTTCAGTATTGATACGCATTTTTATCCGCTGGGTTCCTGCACCATGAAGCACAACCCACGGGTGTGTAATTCATTAGCTATGCTGCCCGGGTTTTTATCGCGTCACCCGTTAGCGCCAGAGCAAAACTCCCAGGGCTTTATGGCCTGCATGCACGAGTTGCAGGAAATGCTTTGTGATGTAACCGGCATGGCGGCTTTTTCATTAACCCCGATGGCGGGTGCGCAGGGTGAGTTTGCCGGAGTGGCAATGATACGTGCGT
>CAZHEA010000179.1:0-2032 GCA_964531165.1 uncultured Thiotrichaceae bacterium | reverse complement strand
CACTGCGAAAATCGCTCGCGACACCCTCGAAACCCAGATAACCGCTGATATAAATTTAGACGGTAGTGGCAAGTCCGTATTTGATACCGGTGTGCCATTTCTTGAACACATGCTCGATCAGGTGGCACGTCACGGCTTAATTGATTTAAATATTCAGGCCAAAGGTGATTTGCATATCGATGCACACCACACAGTGGAAGATATTGGGATTACGCTGGGCCAGGCATTTGATAAAGCCGTGGGAGATAAAAAAGGCATTCGTCGTTATGGCCATGCTTATGTCCCGCTGGATGAGGCGTTGTCACGCGTTGTTATCGATTTCTCCGGTCGCCCGGGACTGGAAATGCCGGTGGACTTTCCCCGTGCCAGTATCGGTGGCTTTGATGTGGACCTGTTTTTCGAGTTCTTCCAGGGTTTTTCCAATCATGCCAAAGTGACGCTGCACATTGACTCTATTCGTGGTCGCAATGCACACCACGTTGCAGAAACTATTTTCAAGGCGTTTGGCCGCGCATTGCGCATGGCGTTAGAAGAAGATCCACGGATGCAAGGGGTGATGCCGTCTACCAAAGGTAGTTTGTAGTGTCGCAAATTGTAGTAATTGATTATGGTATGGGGAATCTGCGTTCAGTGGCAAAGGCGGTTGAGCATGTGGCCCCCGATCAAAGTATCATTGTTTCAGCGGATGCCACGGAAATTGCCAATGCAGAACGGGTGGTTTTTCCGGGGCAGGGTGCCGCGCGGGATTGTATGCAGGAGCTTGAAGATCGTAATTTAACGCAGGTGGTTTTAACCGCGGCAAAGGAAAAGCCTTTTTTAGGTATTTGCATGGGTATGCAGGTTTTGCTCAGTCACAGTGAAGAAAATAACGGAATTAATTGTCTTGGTTTATATGAAGGTAATGTGCGTTTTTTTGGTCATGATTTAAAAGGTGCTGAAGGCGAAAAGTTAAAAATCCCCCACATGGGCTGGAATCAGGTTGATCAAAAAATGGATCATCCACTGTGGAAAAATATAAAAGATCAGTCCCGTTTTTACTTTGTACACAGTTACTATATGGATCCTCAGGATAAAAATTTGATTGCGGCGACTTCCGGTTACGGGATGGAATTTGTTAGCGCTATAGCAAAAGGTAATGTGTTTGCAGTGCAGTTTCATCCGGAGAAAAGCGCGCAGGATGGTTTGCAGTTATTAAAGAATTTTACATTGTGGAATGGTCATTAAAATAGTTTAAATACAAAGCCGCGGTGGCGCAGAATAAAATTCTGCGCTCTGTAGTTCAGCGTCAAATCTGATAATAATTAAGGTAAAAAATAATGTTACTGATACCCGCCATTGATTTAAAAGACGGACACTGCGTGCGTTTGCGTCAGGGAATAATGGAAGATAATACGGTTTTTTCCGAAGACCCGGTGGCGATGGCTGGGCAATGGGTAGAGGCGGGTTGTCGGCGATTACATTTAGTTGATTTAAACGGCGCGTTTGAAGGCAAGCCTGTGAATGCTGAGGTTGTGCATCAAATCGTTGAAGCCTATCCGGATGTGCCGGTACAGATTGGTGGCGGTATTCGTGATGAAAAAACGATTGAAGCTTATTTAGATGCGGGTGTGCGCTATGTGATTATCGGCACCAAAGCGGTAACTGATCCGCATTTTATTAGTGAAATTTGTGCAGGATTTCCCGGTCATATTATTGTCGGGCTGGATGCAAAAGATGGCAAGGTGGCAACTGAAGGCTGGTCAAAAGTAACACGTCACGATGTGATTGATATGGCGCGGCGTTTTGAAGAGGACGGCGTTGAATCGATTATTTATACCGATATTTCCCGTGATGGCATGATGCAGGGAGTGAATGTTGAAGCAACAGTTAAGCTCGCTCAGGCCGTCAATATTCCAGTGGTGGCCTCCGGCGGCATTACTAATATGGATGATGTTATTGCCTTAGCGAAAGTAGAAGACGAGGGTATTATGGGCGCCATTACCGGGCGTGCCATTTATGAAGGTACACTGGATTTTGCAGCAGCACAAAAATG
>CAZHEA010000178.1:0-2033 GCA_964531165.1 uncultured Thiotrichaceae bacterium | reverse complement strand
TGGCACAGCAACATTATCAAAATTTCAGGGATCGTTTTGCTGATTGGCCGGTACGTGTCGAAGTACTGTCACGATTTGTGACAGCTAAACAGCAAAAAACCATTGTTGCAGGTTTGGAAACAGGACAGGTTGATATTGTTATCGGCACCCATAAACTATTTTCTAAAGACTTAATATACAAGGCGTTAGGTCTGGTTGTTATCGATGAAGAACATCGCTTTGGTGTGCGCCAGAAAGAGCATTTTAAAAAATTGCGCCAGCAACTGGATTTATTGACGTTAACGGCTACGCCCATTCCAAGAACGTTAAATATGGCGATGGCAGGATTAAGGGATATTTCCATCATAGCGACGCCTCCCCCTAATCGACATCCGATTAAAACCTTTATTAGTGAATGGATTGATGTTCAGATTCAAGAAGCTTGTCAGCGTGAAATCAAAAGGGGAGGGCAGGTTTTCTTTTTGCATAATGATGTAAAAACCATGGATAAGATGGCCAGGGAGATTGAAGCACTCGTCCCTGAAGCCAGAGTCCATATAGCACATGGGCAAATGCCAGAACGTGAGCTAGAACAAATTATGCTGGATTTTTATCATCAACGTTTTAATCTGTTACTGAGTACCACCATTATTGAAAGTGGTATTGATATACCCAGTGCCAATACTATTATAATAAATCGGGCAGATAAATTAGGTTTGGCGCAATTACATCAGTTACGCGGACGGGTAGGGCGCTCACATCATCGCGCTTATGCCTATTTAATTTTGCCGCCTAAAACATTAATGAGTCGAGATGCTAAAAAACGTATTGAAGCCTTTGAAGCATCCGGAGAATTGGGTGCTGGCTTTATGCTATCATCTCACGATATGGAAATTCGAGGTGCTGGAGAGTTATTAGGTGATGGTCAAAGTGGACAAATTCAGGAAATTGGCTTTACTTTATATACAGAGCTACTAGAGCGCGCAGTCAATGCTTTAAAATCAGGTAAACAACCTGAATTGGATGCGCCGTTAGAAACAGGGCCGGAAGTGGATTTACAAACCCAGACTTTGATTCCGGAAGACTATTTACCCGATATTCACGCCCGACTGGTTTTATATAAACGTATAGCCAGTACAGAAACCGATGATGAATTGCGCGCGTTAAAAGTTGAAATGATAGACCGTTTTGGCTTATTACCGGATGCAGTTAAAGCCTTGTTTAGTGTTACCGCATTAAAGCAACAAGCGGCTCCACTTGGGGTTAAGAAAATTGATGTGCATGTGGCAGGGGGTCGGGTGGTATTTAATGCAGAACCAACGATTAATACCGAACAATTAATCAATTTGATACAAACACAAGCTCAATGCTATAAATTTGATGGCTCAGATAAACTAAGGTTTAGCAAAGTTTTTGAAACAGTAGATGAAAAAATTGAGTTTTTGACAAATTTGCTGGAAAAACTAACACCGTAATTCAGTCTTCTTTATTTCCACTCCTAAGCCACAAGTATTTTAACGTTTGAGAAAATTAATGAAAAAAACAAAAATTTTATCACTATTAATATTAGCTGTGCTTTGTATTAATGTATCTGCCAGTGAACAGCTGTATAAAATAGAGCTGGTGATTTTTTCACAAGCTATGCTAAATACTGAAGAATTTGAACAAACTCAAAGTAAAATAAGCTGGCCAAACCGAGTGTTTAATCTATCATCTTTGAAAAATTTAAATTCTGAAAACATGAGTTTGAGTGGAATAGTAAAAAAATTAAAGCGGTCTCAAAGCTATAGGCCGCTTATGCATGTGGGATGGTATCAGAAAGCGGCAAAAAATAGCATGAGCGATGCGGTAAAAATCAGCAATTCAGAGGGAACAATTAATGGTTTTTTACGTGTTCAACGTGGGCATCTTGTCTATATGATTGCAGATATTGAATATACGCCAGAATCAGTGGTCTATCGAATCAATGAAAAACGCCGTTTTAAATTAAATGAAATACATTATCTGGATCATCCGGAATTTGGCATTCTTGTCCGAATATCGCCAGTTAAGAA
>CAZHEA010000177.1:0-2063 GCA_964531165.1 uncultured Thiotrichaceae bacterium | reverse complement strand
GATGATATCTGGAATGATGTGAAAACCAGTAAACGGTGAAATATCAATTAACAGATGAAGCAGCCAAGGATATTGAACAGATTCTTGCGTATTCAGTGGATAACTTTGGAATAAAACAAGCCGAACATTACTTTGATGCACTGAAAGATTGCATACGATTATTAGTTGATAATCCAGATATTGGACATAGCGCTGATGATATCTTGCCTGCATATCTTTGCTTCCCATATGAAAGCAGTGAAGTAAAGTGTTGGTATTAATTAGCCAGAAAAGTTTTCAATATACGAGTCATAAGATCATTATGGCTCGTATATTGAAAATACCAAATCAGGCAGCCAGCTCTTTTCTCAATTGCTCAGCCGATTCCACCATGCAACTCAGTGCGGCTTTAACTTCGGGCCACTGGCGGGTCTTTAAACCACAGTCCGGATTAATCCATAAGCGTTCAACCGGAATTCGAGCTGCCGCTTTTTTCATTAGCTCAACTATATGCCGGGTATCGGGCACATTCGGTGAGTGAATATCATAAACCCCCGGGCCGATTTCATTCGGGTAGGCAAAGTTTTCAAAGGCATCCAGTAGCACCATATCCGAACGTGATGTTTCAATCGTAATTACGTCCGCATCCATTTCTGCAATGGCTTCGATAATGTCATTAAAATCCGAGTAGCACATATGAGTGTGAATTTGTGTTTCATCCGCGGCAACACTGGCGGTTAAACGAAATGCACGAACCGTCCAGTTTAAATATTCTGCCCAGTCTTTTTTGCGCAGTGGCAAACCTTCGCGTAAGGCTGCTTCATCGATCTGAATAATTTTAATACCTGCCTGTTCTAAATCGGTAACTTCATCGCGTAGTGCCAGTGCAATTTGTTCAGCGGTTACCGAGCGCGGCTGATCGTCGCGCACAAACGACCAGTTTAAAATGGTAGTGGGGCCGGTGAGCATGCCCTTCATGGGTTTGTCGGTGCATGATTGTGCAAACTTACTCCACATTACAGTCATTGCCTGCGGACGTGAAATGTCACCAAAAATAATCGGCGGCTTAACGCAGCGTGAGCCGTAAGATTGCACCCATGCAAACTGGGTAAAGGCAAAGCCATCTAACTGTTCGCCGAAATATTCCACCATGTCATTACGTTCGGCCTCGCCGTGCACTAATACATCCAGCCCGAGTGATTCCTGCTCTTTAACCACATGGTTTATTTCCTGCTGCATAAAATGAATATATTCGTGCTGCTTAATTTTTCCATTTTTATAATCGCGCCGCGCCTGACGAATTTCCTGCGTTTGTGGGAATGATCCGATAGTGGTAGTCGGAAATGCCGGCAGGTTTAACCAGTTTTTCTGTATAACACTGCGGATTTTAAAGGTGCTATTTCTATTGAGCATGTTTTCGCTAATTGATTCAACCCGCTGTTTAACATCAGGGTGATGAATGCGAGTTGAATTTTTACGGCTGATGTTGGCATCTTTTGAAATCTGTAGTTTTTCCTGCACACTGTGTTCGCCATTATTTAATGCGTGCTTCAGTGTGTTGAGTTCATCGAGTTTTTGTTTAGCAAATGCCAGCCAGTTTTTTAATTCGCCATCGAGTTTTTCTTCGCGATCTAAATCGACCGGCGTATGCAGTAAAGAACAGGAAGGGGCAAGCCATAACCGCTCACCGAGTTTATCCTGTACGGCTTTTAAGGTTTGTAGTGAAGCATCTAAATCATTGCGCCATATATTACGTCCATCAATAATACCCAGCGATAAAATTTTATTCTCGGGTAATAATTTTAATGTATCCTGCAACTGGTTTTTTCCACGGACTATATCAATATGTAAGGCGTCAACCTGCAGGTTACAGGCGAGCGCCAGGTTATCCGCGAGTTCGCCAAAGTAAGTTGCCAGAATGGTTTTTAAACCGTTGGTGTTTAATTTTCGATAAGCAAATTCCAGTGTGCTTTTCCAGATAATCGGCAGGTCGAGTGCCAGCACCGGTTCATCTATTTGCACCCATTCAATGCCCTGGTCTTTTAAACTATTTAAAATTTTCTGGTAAGCCTCAATCAGCGGTG
>CAZHEA010000176.1:0-2262 GCA_964531165.1 uncultured Thiotrichaceae bacterium | reverse complement strand
TCTTATAATATCAAAGATAAAGAAGAAGGTTTTGCCTGGGTTGATGGCTGGGCTGAAAAGATGAATCAAGCCTTCAAGAAATAAAATTATATTGAATCATATGAGTTACTCTCCTTTATAACAAAGGAGAGTTCTAATAACGTTATGCCAAACGACATTAAGTTAAATGATACGTTATTCCTTGATACAGTGCATTGCTAATGGTGTTTCGTGATTAGCCTGTATACAAGGCGATATCTTTGCCGATAATATTTGCTTCTAATGATCTCGCAAACAATTATGCTAGCTTATCATCAGCAACATGATAGTTTGGATCTTCCATTCGGTTGACCTCTACCAGGTCACCAGCATTATCCAGTAGCTGCGTACACTCTTCTGATAAGTGCCTTAAATGTAATTTCTTACCGGCTTTGATATAGCGATCGGCTAATGAATCTATTGCCTCTATAGCTGAGTGATCGGACACACGTGAATTTTTGAACTCAATTATGACATCATCCGGATCATTTTCAGGGGTAAATAATTCACGGAAGTTTTTAACCGAGCCAAAAAATAACGGACCGTTTAATTCGTAAACTTTAGAGCCTTTGTCATCAATATAATCAACCACATGAATATGTTTTGCATGCTCCCATGCAAATACCAGTGCCGATACAATCACGCCCACTATCACCGCTATGGCCAGATCACTGGCAACCGTAACACCTGAAACTAATACCAGAACAAATGCATCGTGACGTGGAATTTTACTGAAGATACGCACGCTCGACCATTCAAATGTACCGATTACAACAATAAACATAACACCAACCAGCGCTGCCATTGGAATTTGCTCAATTAAGCTTGATGCGAACAGAATAAACATTAATAAAAATAATGCGGCTGATACACCGGATAAGCGTTGGTGTCCGCCGGAGTTTACATTAATCATACTCTGGCCAATCATTGCACAGCCACCCATGCCACCAAAAAAACCGGTAACGGTGTTGGCAATACCCTGCCCCACACACTCACGATTACCCCGCCCGCGGGTATTAGTAATTTCATCGATTAACGTCAGTGTTAATAGCGATTCAATTAAGCCGATTGCGGCCAGAATAATGGCATAAGGAAAAATAATTCTTAAGGTTTCAAGCGTTAACGGTACCATTGGAATATGAAACTCTGGAAAGCCACCTTTAATTGATGCCAGGTCACCCACCGTATTAGTGTCGATATTCAGGCCAATAACCAGTAGTGACACCACAACAATGGCCGCCAGTGATGAAGGTATGGTGGTGGTTAGTTTAGGCAGAAAATGAATGATTGCCATCGTCAACGCTATTAGCCCACCAAAGATCAGTAATGGCTGTCCGGACATCCACTGCATCGTACCATCAACGTCTATCTGAAAACTCTTCATCTGCGCCAGAAAGATCACAATCGCCAGGCCATTCACAAAACCCAGCATCACCGGATGCGGTACGATACGAATGAACTTACCCAGCTTCAATACGCCCGCGAGTATTTGCAATATTCCCGTTAGCACTACGGTGGCAAACAGATACTCGACCCCGTTGTCAGCAACTAATGCCACCATCACCACTGCCATGGCACCGGTTGCACCCGAGATCATTCCCGGGCGTCCACCAAAAATCGACGCGAGTAAACCAACCATAAAAGCTGCATATAAGCCCACCAAAGGCTCTACACCGGCAATAAAAGCAAAGGCAATTGCTTCAGGCACTAATGCCAGCGCAACAGTCAGACCGGACAGAACTTCATTCTGAACACAAACTCGATTTTCACATCCCAGACGGAACATAGGCATAACTCTTTAATTTGGCGGCTTTGAAGGGCGCGGAGTATAGCAGAATTGGCTATTTGTTGATATGCCTCAATCAGCAGGAGGCTAATATACGGACATAAAAAAGCCGAACATCATGATATGAAATCCGGCTTTAATATTTTTACTCTCCTCTTTAAAAGAGGAATTGAATAATATTATGTGTTGGCTTTTAAACGAGCGGTAATAGCATCAATGACTGATTGACTAGTCGTCGCATCAACCGATACTAAATTACCTTCTTTTTCATAGAAGCCAACTAATGGTGCAGTTTGCTCATTGAATACATCTAAACGGTTACTGATCGCTTCTTCAGTTTCGTCATCACGCTGCACAACCGGTCCGCCACACTTATCACACTTGCCTTCTTCTTTTGGTGGATTAGATTTTACATTGTAAATTTCACCACAATCAGTACAGGTACGACGAGTCGTTAA
>CAZHEA010000175.1:0-2298 GCA_964531165.1 uncultured Thiotrichaceae bacterium | reverse complement strand
TTATGACAACTTTTCGAAGGGTATAGAGTAGAGTCTGTATTTTGTTTGTTGACAATAAGACCAGACTAGACCAGACTACTCTTAATAAATTAGGTATATGCTTAAACTAAACAGGACTTATAAACATGCGGATCACTAATATATCTGAGGCAAAAGCCAGTTTGTCTCACTTAATTAAAATAGTCCAGGAAACTAATGAACCTATCATTATTGGCAAAGCAGGCAAGCCAGTCGCGGTTTTAACCGCCTTTACGGGAGATATATCCCCTCGAAAACTTGGAGGAAGTTGGGAAGGTAAGGTGGAGATAGCAGCAGATTTTGATGAATCAGGCGATGAACTGGTTAAAAGTTTTTATGGTTCATCTATTTTTCCCGATAAATAATGAATTTACTTCTCGATACTCATGTACTAATTTGGGCATTGGAAAATAATCCTACACTTTCGAATAATGCCCGAGATGCTATTATAAATGGCGAAAATATGGTCTTTGTCAGTTCTGCTTCTGTTTGGGAAATCAGTATTAAAAAGGCTATGGGGAAACTAAAAGTACCTGATAATCTATGTGAAGAAATCAGAATTCATCGTTTTACTCAGCAGATTATTAATTTCGAACATGCTCTACTTGCGGGTGAATTGCCCGATATTCATAAAGATCCGTTCGATCGGATGCTAATAGCCCAGGCGATCATCGAAAAACTTACTTTGATTACTAGGGATAGCATGATTACTCAATATGATGTGAATTTTCTTAAAGCGTAAATGATACTATTAACAAGGTTTAGCAAGTCGCTGATATTAAAGCGGTGACTTCAATTTCTAAACCTGTTTTTATAACCACAATAAAGTAGGGTGAAGAGATCAGCTCGTTAGCCTACAGACAAAAATCAAAGATGACATGCGGATTGACACCGTTGCGCAACATGCTAAACTAAGCGCGTGATCAAGTCCTTCAAGCACAAAGGTTTAGAAAAATTCTATACCTCTGGTAGTATAAAAGGCATTCAAGCAAAGCATACTAAAAAACTCCGCATGCAGCTTGCAGCCTTAGATACTGCACACCACATTGATGATCTTGATATCCCGGGCTATCGCTTGCACCAGCTTAAAGGTAGTCTCAAAGGGTTTTGGTCAATTACCGTAAATGCTAATTGGCGTATTACTTTCGAATTTACTGATGGCAATATTTATATCGTTAACTATGAGGATTATCACTAATGGCAATGCACAACCCTCCACATCCTGGTGAATTTATTCAAGCTACTTACATGGAGCCATTCGACTTGAGTTGTCGTTATATAGCTAGGCAACTTAATGTAGCGGCTTCAACTCTCAATAGAGTCTTAAAAACACAAAGTGGCGTTAGTCCAGAGATGGCGCTTCGCCTTTCTAAGTCTTTAGGTCGTAGTCCTGAAAGTTGGCTGTCTATGCAAGATGCTTATGATTTATGGCTAGCTAAAAAGCGTATTAATCTTGGCTCTGTTCAAAAAATTACTATTAGCGCAGTATAACAAATCATTCAACTTGACCGTTATATGGATAAAGCTGAATTAATAGTAGACTTATTAAAAGTCAAATTTCCCGGGGTGCTCGCCATATATCAGTATGGAAGTGCTGGAACACAGTATGAAACCCCAATGAGTGATATAGATTTAGCGATCTTAATCACTAAGAAGGTGAAACCTATTGAGTGCTGGCATGTCGCTCAAGCATTAGCCAAAGAACTTAATAAAGATGTTGATTTAGTTGATTTAATACGGGCCAGTACGGTATTACAATATCAAGTAATAACGGAAGGTAAGCAATTGTGGGTATGCAATGAAGATAACGAAAGACGCACGGTTGATTTGTTTGAGACAACAGTAATCACTCAATACCAACATCTACAAGAGGAACGCAAAATCGTGATTGATGCGTTGATTGCAGGCGCACAAAGTGCGAGCGGTGACACAAGGCTAAAGCATGAATAAAACGGATGATGTGCTATTGAATAAAACAGCCACGATAACACGCTGTATAAAACGAATACGTGAAGAATATACTGAAAAAGTTGATTTTCGCACTAATTATACCCGTCAGGATTCTGTTATTTTAAATCTACAGCGCTGTTGCGAAGCAGCTATTGACATGGGTAACCGACTGATTCGCTTAAGAGGTTTGGGTATACCCCAGTCTAGTCGTGACGTATTTAAATTGCTGCAGCAAGAAAAGATAATAGAGGAAGTTATAGCTAATAGCCTGATGGCAATGGTTGGCCTAAGAAATATCGCAGTACATGATTATCAGGCGTTGAACTTAGA
>CAZHEA010000174.1:0-2334 GCA_964531165.1 uncultured Thiotrichaceae bacterium | reverse complement strand
TTTCCAATGTCCCACCAATCAGATTTAATTAGTACAGATATTGATGCTTATTTAGCTCAACATGAGCAAAAAGAGCTTATGCGTTTTTTAACTTGCGGCAATGTTGATGATGGAAAAAGCACCTTAATTGGTCGCTTATTACATGATTCAAAAATGATTTATGAAGATCAATTAGCCGCCGTGCAAGCTGATAGTGTAAAGTCGGGGACAACGGGCGCAGGTAAAATTGATTTAGCTTTATTAGTTGATGGCCTACAAGCAGAACGTGAACAAGGCATTACTATTGATGTCGCTTACCGTTACTTTTCCACCTCAACACGTAAATTTATTATTGCCGATACACCAGGGCATGAACAATATACCCGTAATATGGCAACAGGTGCTTCAACCTGTGACTTGGCGGTTATTTTGATTGATGCGCGTTATGGTGTACAGACTCAAACTAAACGTCATAGTTTTATTGCCTCTCTATTAGGCATTAAGCAAATTATTGTTGCTGTTAATAAAATGGATTTAGTCGAGTACAGTGAAGAGGTTTACAACAGTATTAAACAAGACTACCTTGAATTCACCTCTACGCTAGATTTAGGTCATATTCAATTTATCCCTATGTCGGCTTTAGATGGTGACAATGTGGTGAACCCAAGTAAAAATATGCCTTGGTACGCGGGTAAGCCAATGATGGAAACATTAAATACCGTTGAAATTTCAACAGATCGTAATTTTTCTGATGCCCGTTTTCCAGTTCAATATGTAAACCGCCCAAATCTTAATTTTCGTGGCTTTTGTGGCACAGTTGCTTCAGGTGTTTTCCATAAAGGTGATCCAATTACAGTATTACCTTCTGGTAAAACTAGCAAAATTAAATCTATTGTTACCTATGACGGTGATATAGATGAAGCTTTCACTTCTATGGCTGTGACTTTTACCATGGAAGATGAAATTGATATCAGCCGTGGCGATATGATCGTCGGGAAAGATACAGTAGCACCTGTTGTTGCCGATAAATTTAATGCTTCTATCGTCTGGATGGATGAAAAGACCATGGTACCTGGCCGGCAATATATTATTAAATTAGCAACTCGTGCTGTTTCAGGCTCAATTTCAGCCATTAACTATAGAATAGATGTTAATACTTTAGAGCATCATGATGCGACTAGCTTGAAGCTTAATGAAATCGCTTCTTGCACTATTTCTGTCAATGCTCCTGTGGTATTTGATAGTTACAAAACAAACAAAGGTACTGGCGCATTTATAATTATTGATCGCTTAAGTAACGTGACTGTCGGTGCCGGTATGATTACGGGCGAAACAGGTGATGAAGACTTAAGCCATGTATCTGCTGATGAACGTGCCGCTAGGTTTAGCCAAAAGGCCACTGCTATTAACTTAACAGGTGCAAATAGTCATGATATTGCTTATCAATTAGAAAGAAAGTTATTTGATACCGGCCATGCAACAACAGTATTAGAAACTGGCGATGAAGCGTTAATTTCAGCTATTAAACATGCGGGGTTAATTTGCTTATCAATCCAAAATAAATCAAATACCATTGATGCATCTTTTGATTGTGATAAACAATCAATTGATGATATTTATAACGCATTGAAAGAACAAAAAATTATTTATTAAATCTCGTACAAAGAGATTCTCGGACAGACTCCTCGTTCCCACGCTCTCGTGTGTGGGGGTGGGGAGGGGATGAGAAATTTTTTAAGGCACCATAATACCGTAAATAACTTTCAAAACGAATGGATAACAATCCATAATGATATTGAAAGACCGAAGCAGGAATAGATATTAATACCACTCGGCAACTAGTTGGCCATACTGATATTCAAACCACTGCACGATATGATTTACGTGATAAAAAGTCTCAAAAGAGAGTTATGCAGCGGATAAAGAGATAGCAAATATTAATTTATTTTAATATTGATGTAGCTTATTAGTGCTACACTGAAAGTGTACAGTATTTTTATCACTAAAGATTATGTAAACATTAAAAAATGATATTGTCCGTGCTCGTGTCAGTACAGAATTAAAACAAAGTGCAGAACAAGTCCTGGATGGGTTAGGCATGAGTATGACAGAAGCCATCCGCTTATTTCTGACTCAGGTATCGTTACGCCAAGAATTCCCTATTGAACTTAAGATTCCAAATAAAACAACATTAGATGCAATGTCTGAGGACGTCAGCGAACAGACGTATAAAGTAGCTGCTTTATGGATCAACACCTTGGCATTAGAACGGTTTCGCCGTGATTTCTATCAATGGCAAATCTTGATAAAACCTCAGTACGCGATGAAGTCAGCCGCTTAAAAGCTGATTTTGAA
>CAZHEA010000173.1:0-2525 GCA_964531165.1 uncultured Thiotrichaceae bacterium | reverse complement strand
AGCCACTCGGGTCAAAGGTCAGTACCGCCTGTTTACCGGCGGCAAGACTGACTGAGCCCAGATTGGCCACGATTAAGCCATCGTTTTCAACCTGTTTGCCAATGAGTGCGACATTACCGCCCAGCGAAGCATTGATCATGCCGCTGTTGATTACCGTTCCATCGGCACCCAACACATCATCAAAAATATAGTTCCCATTCATGAAATCGTTGGGCTGAATATTTAAACCCGAGGCGATGATGCCACCGACATTAATGATAGAGGTGGGAGTAAAAAAGATGCCATTGGGGTTAACCAGAATCACCTGGCCATTGGCATCAATGCGACCAGCAATGGTGGAACCGCTTTGACTCAGGATTCTGTTTAGGGAAATGGAAGATGAATTGGGCTGAATGTACTGCACACGCTCATCGACATTAATATTATAGTTTTGCCAATCGATGGCCATGTTTTGCGTGGTTTGATTAATAGTGGTGGTGTTGCCAGAATGGGCAATGGAACCGGCACCACCGACCACTCGGCCGCCGTCGGGCCCAGCAAACGCCAGCGGCACAGCAACGCTATTGATTAACAACGCCGTGTAAAAAACACCATAGACCCAGGTATTAACTGCGTTGCGTTGATCTGTTGCCTTTTTTGCCATGTTCCTGCCCGCTTTGTGCTATTTTTGTACACACAATACCCAGTGCCGTTAATTAACGATTAACTCACCATTTGGACTATATGTTCCATTTGACAGCACTAACACTAGGGTATCATCCGCCACAGAATCTGTTCGGCTCACCGCAAACCCGGTGTAGTTGGTGTTATCCACCGCAGGCTCATCACAGCTTGTCAGTGTGGCAGCAACCTCATATAGGCTCGTGCCACTGATTGGAGCAACCGCGCCATTGATTTCGCAGCCATTAAATATAGGCACATCCGAGGAAGCAGCAAACCGACTAGCTAATACCCCTTGTGCATTAATGCCAAACGCATAGTCAGGACCCGCTCCTTGCCCATCCCAAAGGCGGTCTTTAATGCGTACCAGGTCAGCTGCCTGGTTGTTTGACATCGCATAGGTCAGGGTAAACGTCCCGCTGCCGACACCACTGCCAGTTAACGTACCAGTAATTGATGAACCTTCTGTAATCGTACCACTCGCCGTGGCGGCAATCGGATTGTCGCCATCAGTATAAATGGTGAAATCAGCAGTAAAATCGTCGCCATTGATGCTGGTAATGGTGCCATCATAAAGCAGCC
Source organism: uncultured Thiotrichaceae bacterium (assembly GCA_964531165.1). GTDB lineage: Bacteria > Pseudomonadota > Gammaproteobacteria > SZUA-229 > SZUA-229 > SZUA-229. The sequence goes on along the minus strand of CAZHEA010000173.1, from coordinate 1,283 downwards.
CCTCTGCCGTACTCATCATCATGATCTGGTTACCATCCACCATCGCTTGCAGATCAGTGATATCAATTGTCCCGACCGCGCCATTATCCACACTGGCGGTTCCTGTATTGGTGTAATACCCGGCCGGATCGGCATCGGACTGGGCTGGGGGCAATATGCGAACGCCGTCACCACACCCTTGCAGAGCCAGGGCAAACAGCGCCAGAAGCATCATCGGAAGGTGGGAGAAACGTATTGTCTGGCATTGCGGAGTCATGGCGTTGTCCTTGTGCAAGTGTGTTGCGTCCTTGGCAGGAGGTGGAACACGAACGCATTATTGGGCTGAATAAAGCATGAAATGCTATCACAATCTGGGGAATTTTTCGGCAAATAATTGGATAATCTGGAGTGGACATGTGGCACGGAGAAGCGGCGCCATATCACAGAAAACCAAGGAGATATGGAGGGTTTCTAAGGTTATTCATTAAACGTCTACGGGCCTTCATCTCCCATGCGGCATTTTCCGCCATCAGCCCACTACCTGGGCGGATGTCTTTACACAGCGCATTAAGGTGTGCTCCATGCATCCTACCAGCCTGACCATTGAAGCCATATTCGGCCTCGTGACGTGGCAGCGGAATGCAATGTGGGTGGTGTAGGTCAGGGGGTATGCTACTTTGCTTCTTTCAGTCTAAAACTCCGAATAAATTCAGTAGCATTAAAATAATCACCGCTACCCCAGAAAAGGCAAACAGTGTATAGAATACGCGTGCCAGCACCCGGTCAAACACACTCGTGTGCTTGTACAATAAATCTGGATTTGCCTCCAACCCCATAGAATTACGTCTAATTTTTTGTGCGACTGCTTTTGGTAGTGTTAATGCCTGGGCCACATTAAAAATATCCCAGCCGCTCAAGAACTCAATACCTAATTCATGTTTTGTTTCCGAATTTTTTCTGAGTTTACGAACGGTTATTTGCCCAAATAGTACATACAAAATTCCAGATATTAAAAAAGTTACAATTACGACCGTGAAATACACAAACTCAAAAGAACTCATAAGCCTAGCCGTTTCATGACTTTATCGTACCACTCCCCTGCATTTCCCTGCATGTAGCTATTCACTCCCAGAGAAACAGCTGCCGCCGTAACGACAAGACCGATCCAACCGATCGGTGTTGCGACAGTAAAAAACATTAATGCTGCGGTGCCCGCTTTTACAGAAACTATGCCCGCGTATGCACTCAGCGCAAAACTACTCGACTCAATAAACAGCTCCCGCTCCCAGTCGCCATCCGCTTTG
>CAZHEA010000172.1:0-2556 GCA_964531165.1 uncultured Thiotrichaceae bacterium | reverse complement strand
TAGTTAATGATCATTGAAATCATCAGTTTTGGCTTTTCAACCGTTCTATTCCTTATCTTAGGGTTGGTAATGCTGACGGGCAGGCGCGAGAACCTGCCGAAGGTGATGCTGGCGGTAGCTGCCCTGGCCAGTGCCATCTGGTCGGGTACTGTTACCTATCAGGCTGCTTATGGCAGTGTCAGCAGTACCTCCTATCTACTTGAATCTACCTTATTATTAGAGCTATTTCGCTCACTTGCCTGGTTTGCCTTTTTGCTGGTCATGCTGCGCACCGCATACAAGTCATCTGATCAGGTTAGTAAACATTTTAAAATTACCTTTGCCGGTTTAAGTATATTTGTAATCGGCTTAATGTTACTGGTGCTTTATCGTGTATCCGGTGGTTCGGTTTTCGAGCTGATTGCGGGTAATGACGTTTTAATCGGGCATTTGCTTATTTCAATCGGCGGTATTGTTATTGTCGAGCAACTTTACCGCAATACCGCTGACGAACATCGCTGGGCCTTAAAGTATTTATGGATAGGCATTGGTGGCATGTTTGCTTATGATTTTTATCTTTATTCTGATGCTTTTCTGTTTCAACGAATCGATAATGAGCTGTGGAATGCCCGGGGGTTTATTCATGCCATGGTAGTGCCATTAATTGCGGTGGCCATTAAGCGTGAAATGCAATGGACCCTCGGCGATGATTCCATGGATATTTTTCTATCCCGTCGCATGGTGTTTCATACTACAACTTTACTTGGGTCCGGTACTTACCTTATCTTTATTGGCTTTGGCGGATATTACGTTCGTGATATGGGCGGGGAATGGGGGGTTGTTGCTCAGGCAACGTTCTTGTTTGCCTCAGTAATGGTGCTGGCTGTGCTGTTATTCTCAGGCAAAATTCGCTCACGTTTACGCGTCGCTATTGATAAGCACTTTTTTCATTATAAATATGATTATCGTGAAGAGTGGCTGCGCATTATCCGTACACTATCAACTGATGTTGGTTCATCACACAGTTTGCATCTGCGAGCGATTCGATCGTTAGCACAGATTATTGATAGCCCTGGTGGCCTGTTAGTGATGGGGCGTGATAACGGCTGTTTTGAATCGGATGAACGCTGGAATTATCCCAATGTCAATATTCGTGAAACAGCCGATTCTAACTTTATTAAGTTTCTGGCAGAGCAGCAATTTGTTATCAGTCTGGATGAGTTTAATCATGACCCGGAAATGTATACCCGTCTCGGCCCATTAGATATTCCTGACTGGATTACCGAAAATAAAAGGGCCTGGCTGGTTGTGCCATTAATGTTACAGGATAATTTAATGGGTTTTGTGGTGTTATTACGCTCACCCGCGCATGAGAATTATTTCAATTGGGAAGATAGTGACTTGTTGAAAACTGCCGGGCGGCAGGCGGCGAGTCATCTGGCACAGTATGAGGCTGCTCAAGCGTTAGTGAGTGCAAAGCGCTTTGAAGAGATTAATAAATTATCCGCGTTTATCGTACATGATGTGAAAAATATGGTGGGCCAGTTATCAATGGTGGTTTCAAACGCAGCCAGACATAAAAGCAATCCGATGTTTATTGATGATGCCATTGTCACAGTAGAAAATTCAGTTAATAAAATGAACAAGTTATTACTACGCTTGCGTGACGGTACAGATTCAGATCAGTTTATGCCTATCTGTTTATGTGAATTACTCGAAGAGAGTTTACGTACCTGTTCAAAAGCCGGTACGCTGCCGATTCCGGTTTTAAACTGTCTAAATCAGAATGTTATGGTGACAGCCGATAAAGACAGGATGTCGGCAAATCTTGCACATATCATTCAGAATGCCCAGGATGCAACAGAGGCTACTGGAAGTATCACTGTAAGGTTACGTACCCAGGCAGAGTTTGCCATTATCGAGGTAGAGGACACGGGTACCGGCATGGATGAAGCATTTATACACGATAAGTTATTTCAGCCGTTTGAATCAACTAAGGGCACCATGGGCATAGGCGTATTTCAAGTGCGTGAATATGTGCATAAGCTCGGCGGTCAGTTAGATGTTGAAAGCGTAGTCGGTGAGGGCAGTGTGTTTCGTTTACATATACCTCTGAGCACATCACAGGAAATTACGAATAACCCACAGGTGGTTCATTTAAATGAACGTGAAAAGCGTAAATAAGAGTCGAAAGTTAAAATGACAAATACAAAAATTTTAATTGTTGATGATGATATGGGCATTCGCACACAGCTTAAGTGGGGGCTGGATGGCTATGATGTAATTACCGCAGAATCACGTGTTGATGCTTTGGCGCAGTTTGAGCGTTATCGCCCACCACTGGTTACCCTGGACTTAGGCTTGCCCCCGGATGCTGAAGGAACCACAGAAGGGTTTGCCACGCTGAAAGAAATACTAAAGAAGGCACCGAACACAAAAATTGTTATTGTCTCTGGCTCAGAAGCCACTGGCAATGCCGAAAAAGCTAAAAGTCAGGGTGCATTTGATTACTATCCAAAACCACTCGAAATAGATCGTCTGCGGCAGGTTATAAACAGAGCTTTAGATGATTTTCAG
>CAZHEA010000171.1:0-2699 GCA_964531165.1 uncultured Thiotrichaceae bacterium | reverse complement strand
AGATGGTGAGCTGAGTAGGGGGGCGTGCCACAAAGGGGTCGGAGTCATGCGCGTAGCAATCTCTGTTTCCTGACAGATAATTCTGCGCATGACTCCGACCCCGAGCACTCCCTGACAGGTACTTCCGCGCATGACTCCGACCCCGGATATTAACTCCGGACACTTTAGAAATGCAGAAATGCACCCAGCATTAAGCCGCTGAATTCCAGGTCGGTTGATACGCCGCCTACATCATCCAGTACCAGTGTGCTGGTTTTTAGGCCGGCTTCGAAACCAATTACGCCCATTTCATAGACGGCACGCAGGCGAATGTCGCGATAATCATTGCCGTCGTAGTTCACCACATTAATATCGCCACCTACTGAAAAACCACTTAACGGCAAATCAAACTGCGCTGAAAGGTATAGCATGGGAATGGTTTCTGAAATGCTGACTTTTTCGGTGTCAATAATGAAATCACCGTCCAGCGTGCGCACATTAATACCGAAGTCAAAATTAACCCAGTTGTCTAGCAGGCGATAATACAAAATCACATCGGTGTTACTCAGGTCGATTGATGCCGGGCCATTAACCACCACGCCGTCAAAAACAAGACCATTGGCTGCACCGTCAGATCCCATGCTTGCGGCTTCTACCCGTATATTGGGGATAATAGGCACAAAGTGCTCAAATGCCGCCCATACATAGCCATCCTGCTGACCGCCAAACCCCAGATCGCTTTCCACATCTATTACACTATCACCAGTGCCGGTTGTACCAAACGTACCGGACGAATCATAATCCCACAGCCCGCCGCCAACAAAGAACCCCAGTGCATCGGCATTAGCCGTCGCTGAAAAACCAGCGGAAAAAATAGATAAGGCCATCACAACTGGCACAGTAAATTTACGCATATTTCACAATCCTACTTTTTTAAAAAATATTAATAATAGTTTAGGTTTATAAACCGCTACAAACTGTGAAACAGGTTAATTAATTCTATTTTTAAATCAATATAAATTCGTTAAAAAATATAAATCGCCACTTCACACTTGCATGCTCAGGCTCAAATCAGGACAATAGCGCACTCATAATTTTTCGGTATTTTCATCTGTGGAACTAGACAACGCTCAACGCAAAAAAGCCATGGACAAAGCCACCTGGTGGGGGCTGATTGTTAACTTGCTGCTGTCAGTGGGTAAACTTGTAGTGGGTTATATCGGTCACTCACAGGCTTTGATTGCGGATGGCCTGCACTCCCTGTCTGATCTGGTATCGGATGCAATGGTACTGCTGGCCACCCATCACTCTAATATTGATGCGGATGAAGACCACCCCTATGGCCACGCACGCTATGAAACCTTTGCCACCATTACTCTGGCGGTATTGCTGACGGTGGTGGGTATCGGCATTGGCATTGATGCGATTCATCGCTTGATGGATTACCAGAGCATTGCCACCCCGACGTTTATTACGCTGATTATTGCGGGCATTTCGATTCTCAGCAAAGAGGTGTTATATCAGTACACGATGATTGTTGCGCGGCGGGTTAAATCTAAACTGCTGGAAGCCAATGCCTGGCATCACCGTAGTGATGCCATTTCATCAATTGTTGTGTTTGCCGGTATTGCGGGCGCTATGCTGGGCTACCCCTTACTCGACTCAGTCGCCGCCATTGTGGTGGCATTTATGATTTGTAAAATTGCCTGGGATCTGGGGCACCAGAGCTTTCAGGAGCTGGTGGATACCGGACTGGAGCCTGAAATCCTGCAGGCAATGGAAGCCGCCATACTGAATGTGGATGGGGTTGAGCAGATGCACATGCTGCGTACCCGTCGCATGGGGCATCGGGCACTGGCGGATGTGCATATTCTGGTACCCCCCAAACTCAGCGTATCAGAGGGCCACCAGATTTCAGAAGCCGTAGAGATGGCGTTGATAAACCAGTTTGACGAAGTTGATGACATTACGGTACATATCGACCCGGAAGACGATGAACACACCGAAAATAGCTGCAAACATTTACCCTTGAGAAGCGATGTTTTAAAGTACCTTGATGAACACTGGCAAAGCATCCCGGAAACCCGTGAGGTTTTACACACCACTCTGCATTATCTGGATGGTGCGATTAATATCGAAGTGGTGCTACCGCTACATATTATTGAGTCGGGAAAAACAGCTGAACAAATTAAACAGCAAATTCAGGCCGCCAGTAAAAACCTTGAATGCATTGGCAGCGTGGATATTTTGTATAAATAGCACCAATTTGGTGCGCTTAATGTGCCTTTGTGCAACGCTGGTGCAAGATCACGTCAAACAAGTGTAAAACAGCCCTATAAAACGGTTTTACAAGTGGCATATTTTGTGCAAAATAGTCCGCTGAGGTTTGTGCGCGCGAGACCTGTCGCATTTAAGTGAATTGGCTTTGTATTTACGTGAGTATTTACTCTGGTATTTACCGGAACATATACACAGATTTATATATGAGCTGAGCACTTAAATCCGACAAGTTTCAGTTACACATTTATATTTAATGATAATTTTTAAGATCAAACATTTGGAGACAACACAATGTCAGATATGTCAGTAAGTGACGTACTAAAAATGATGAAAGACAACGATGTTAAGTTCGTTGATTTTCGTTTCACAGATCCACGCGGTAAAGAGCAGCACGTTTCTGTTCCTTCTCACACCGTTGATGAAGGCGTTTTCGAAGAAGG
>CAZHEA010000170.1:0-2733 GCA_964531165.1 uncultured Thiotrichaceae bacterium | reverse complement strand
CGACCTTGATTTAATTCTGCTCGATCTGGGTTTACCCGGCACCAGTTACCTGGATGCATTACAGGCTATGCGAAAACAGTTACCCGATGCATTGATTGTTATTTTATCCGGAACAGAAGACCATCAAATGGTTGAAGCCGCCTTGCATAATGGCGCGCGGGGATACATTCCAAAATCATCTCCGGCAAAAATCATGCTGAGTGCCCTGCAACTTATTATCTCCGGTGGTACGTATGTTCCCGCACAAATTTTACAAAAAAAATCAGTGCACTCCGAAAATTTTAATTCTGTGCCGTCAGTTAATAATACCCACGATCATAAACTGACTCCGCGCCAGTATGATGTACTGCAACAGCTGGCAACCGGGAAATCCAATAAAGAAATAGCCAGGCAGCTAGGGCTAACTGAATCGACTGTGCGTGCACATGTTGCGGCTATTTTAAAATCATTTGATGTTTCAAACCGAACCCATGCAGTGCAGTTTGCCATACAGAACAGCTGGCTTTAATCACCGCTAATTAGAAACAATACCGGTAATAGGTGCGAATTTATTCGCACAAAAACACTGGGCAAACCTTTATTCGAATAAATTCGAAGCATCAAAAAAACACATGCTGAACTTGCTGCTAATAAAAGGCACAGCACTTTTCTACTGCTTGCTTTTAGGACTTTACTTTTAAAGCTTTCTCTAGCAACTCTCTCAACACATCCGGTGCAACCGGTTTATGCAGAATGTCATACCCCCCCGTATTCGCTTCAATTATGCGATCCGGTGCAGTATCACCCGTAATAATCAGCGCCGGTATTACCTCATCAGGAAACAGTAATTGCACTTTCACAATGGCGTCATTACCGGTTTCATTATTACGCAAACGATAATCTGCAAGCACAATATCCGGTTTTTTATTTTCCAGTGCCGTTACCGCCTGGTCACCTGAAACGGCACTGATTACCGTACAGTGCCAGCTTAATAATAACGCCGTGAGACTCTCCCTTATTTCAATTTCATCATCAATAACCAGTACTGTTTTATGATCGAAAAAAACCGGTGCAGTGGTGGTGACGCCCCCAACACTATTTGATATAGAAATTAACTCATCGGGTATTAACACACCGAACATCGAGCCCCTGCCAGGCTCGGAAACAACCGATAGAGAAAAACCTAAAAGTTTACTCATACGTTTGACAATAGCCAAGCCAAGCCCCAAACCTTTTGAGCGATCCCGTTCAGGATTATTCAGTTGATAAAACTCCTGAAATATAATGTCTATGTTATCTGCTTCGATACCCGGCCCGCTATCATAAACCGCTAACAAAATATGACCATTAATATGCCGGCACCCTACAACCACTCCACCGCGATTGGTATAACGAATAGCATTGGAAATTAGATTTCTTAAAATGCGATCTAAAATTCTGACATCCGTATTCACACACAGACGAGTGCTTACAAATTTTAATCTGATATTTTTTTCATTTGCACAGGATTCAAATTCATTTTTTATTGATTGAAATAATTCATTCAGACTAAATTCCACACTCTGCGCTTTAATGACACCCGCATCCAGCTTTGAAACATCCAGCAGCGAATCAAGCAAATCATTAAGTGCATTGCTGGATTTTTGAATTTTTTCAACAATATTTTTCTGATCTTGTCGCTCAACCTTATCAATAAGTGCACCTAAAAAAAGACCGATAGCATGTAATGGCTGTCGCAAGTCATGACTGGCCGCTGCCAGAAATTTTGTTTTAGATATATTGGCCTGCTCCGCCTTTTCTTTTTGTTCCATAAGCTGATTGATCAGCCCCATGTTTTCGAAACGTAACACCACCGAGCCCCGCAACATTTTGTAATTAACCCGGGAGAATGAAAACAATGCAAACAGAAACACCAGCAACAACACGCCAAAGATACTGTAATCCTGACTATTAATACTCAGATAACGCCACACCATCGGTGCCATTGCCGGAATAACGAAAACATAATACGCCGTTGGAAATGCCGACAAAGCCGCTAAAGATCCAACGGACATAGCAATAATGATCAGCGTCAATATATTAAACAGCTGCAAATGATCTGGCAGAAAAAATATAATACTGGCCAGCCCCCAGGTAAGCCCCGACAGAAAAGCAAAAAATACAAATCGCCATCCCCATTTAATGGTTTCCTGTGAATCAAAATCAGAAGCTTTAAATTTTTTTATTGACAGGTGCCGGATAAAAGACAGTAAATAAATCAACAGCAACCAGCTGAACAACATGCTATCCGGAATTTTATTATGAAAGACCAACGATATACCTGTGGCCGTTGCAACCACACCTATTAGAGCGGTATGCCCCTGCTGATACAGAGTATTAATGAGTTCAGACTGAATTTTTATTTCATTAGAAGGTGTATCTGCTGCGGAACCCGCTGTCGAATTAATGCCTGTATTATCTACCATAGTTTTTTAAAGCTTATTTAAACTCAGCAGTTTATGCTGTTCACTGAACACAATTTCGAACCGCCCCTGAATGCCATCGTGTAATATGAACTTCTGTAATTCCGATGCGGGAAATTTTAGAGACAGGCCATCCTCGGTTTGCACCTTCACGAATTTTGCAGAACCACGGTAATACGACTGGTATTGCTCCATGGAAATACTTAAAGAAAATCGCATTTTTTTCATAACAAATTTTAATCTTTATGTAGGAGTGAGCTTTAGCTCGCGCCTACCATTTTTTTAATCTCTA
>CAZHEA010000169.1:0-2807 GCA_964531165.1 uncultured Thiotrichaceae bacterium | reverse complement strand
CCCGGTGTCGTCCTGGTCACATCCGGTCCCGGTGCAACCAATGCGGTTACCGGTATTGCGACAGCCTATATGGACTCCATTCCAATGGTTGTATTGACCGGTCAGGTGCCTTTGCACCTGATTGGCAATGATGCATTTCAGGAAGTAGATTCTGTCGGCATTACACGCCCGGTGGTAAAACACAACTTCCTGGTAGAAGACATTAAAGATCTGGCATCGACCATTAAAAAAGCTTTTTATGTTGCGACTACCGGCCGTCCCGGTCCGGTAGTTGTCGATATTCCAAAAGATATTACCGGCCAGAAGTTTGAGTTTTTCTATCCCCGTGACATTAAAATTCGCTCATATCAGCCACAAATAACGGTTGACTCGACACAGGTTAAAAAAGCCTATGAGCTGATTCTGGAAGCGAAGAAGCCGATGATCTATAGCGGTGGCGGTGTTATTTTAAGCAATGCCAGCGATGAACTGATCAAGTTTACCCAGTTAGTGGGTGCACCGATCACCAATACTTTAATGGGGTTAGGTGCATATCCGGCGAATGAAAAACAGTTTGTTGGCATGCTGGGAATGCACGGCACCTATGAAGCCAATATGAGCATGCATAACTGTGATGTGCTTATCGCCATAGGTGCGCGTTTTGATGACCGTGTTACCGGTAATCTGGAAAAGTTCTGTCCTGATGCGCGTATTGTGCATGTGGATATTGATCCTGCATCCATTTCTAAAAATGTAAAAGTTGATGTTGCCATTGTGGGTGACGTTAAAGATGTAGTGCTGGAATTAAACGCATTAATTGAAGCCTCTGAGCAGCGATTAGAAAGCGCGGCATTAACCAGCTGGTGGCAGCAAATTGAAGAATGGCGCGCCCAGGATTGTCTGAAATTCAATCGTGAAACCGGCACAATTAAGCCACAGTTTGTAGTAGAGCAATTACATGAAGTGACTAAAGGCGATGCTTTTGTTACTTCCGATGTAGGCCAGCACCAGATGTTTGCTGCCCAGTATTATGGTTTTAACAAACCGCGCCGCTGGATTAACTCCGGCGGTCTGGGCACCATGGGCTTCGGTTTACCCGCAGCTATGGGCGTGCAGCTGGCACATCCCGGTGAGCAGGTAGCCTGCATCACCGGTGAAGGTAGCATCCAGATGTGTATTCAGGAATTAGCAACCTGTACCCAATATGGTCTGCCGGTAAAAATTATAAACCTGAATAATGGCTTTTTAGGCATGGTTCGCCAGTGGCAGGAATTTTTCTATGAGAAGCGCTACGCCAGCTCATATATGGAATCACTGCCGGACTTCGTCGCACTGGCCGAGGCTTACGGGCATGTCGGTATTCGGGTGACCAAACCTGAAGATGTGCGTCAGGCGATTGAAGATGCCTATGGCAAATATAAAGACCGTACGGTTTTTATCGATTTCATTATCGATAGAGAAGAAAACGTATATCCAATGATTCCTGCCGGTGCAGGCTTAAATGAAATGATTCTGGTTTAGATATGATGAATGAGCATATTATTTCTTTATTGCTGGAAAATGAATCCGGCGCACTGTCACGGGTAGCCGGGCTGTTTTCAGCCCGTGCCTATAATATCGAGTCGTTATCAGTGGCTCCAACTGACGATGAAACTATGTCGCGCATGACCATTGTCACCAGCGGCACAGATGAAATTGTTGACCAGATTCGCAAGCAGCTAAATAAGCTGGTGGATGTGGTGCAACTGGTTGATTTAACCGAGTCTGAACATATTGAACGCGAGCTAATGCTGGCTAAAGTAGATGCCGTCGGCGATGCACGGGACGAAGTGAAGCGTCTGGTTGATATTTTTAATGGCCGGGTAGTGGATGTGACGGATACAACCTATACCGTCGAGTTAACCGATACCCGCGATAAACTGGATTCATTTTTAACATCATTATCCAGCATAAAAATTCATGAAGTGGTGCGCTCCGGCGCAATTGGCATTTCCAGCGGCGAAAAAATTCTCGCCGTTTAAACCCTATTTTAATTATTTAATTTTGAGAGCAGAACTATGAGCTTAAACATCTATTACGATAAAGATTGTGATCTTTCGTTAATCAAAGGCAAGAAAGTAACTATTGTGGGTTACGGTTCACAGGGCCATGCCCATGCATTAAACCTGAAAGATTCAGGCGTTGATGTAACCGTAGCATTACGTGCGGGTTCAACTTCAGCGGCTAAAGCTGAGAATGAAGGTTTAAAAGTTTCATCGGTTGCCGATGCGGTTAAATCAGCTGATGTGGTTATGATCTTAACGCCAGATGAATTTCAATCTGCATTATATAAAGATGAAATTGAGCCAAATTTAAAGAAAGGCGCAACCATGGCCTTCGCTCATGGTTTTGCGATTCACTATAATTCAATTGTGCCACGTGCTGATTTAGACGTAATTATGATTGCACCAAAAGCACCGGGTCACACTGTTCGTAGCGAATTTGTTCGCGGCGGCGGCGTTCCCGATTTAATCGCGATTTATCAGGATGCGTCCGGTAAGGCGAAAGATCTGGCTCTATCTTATGCTTCAGGTGTTGGTGGTGGTCGTACAGCAATCATCGAAACAAGTTTCAAACATGAAACTGAAACCGACTTATTCGGAGAGCAGGCCGTACTTTGTGGTGGCGCAGTAGAGCTGGTTAAAATGGGTTTTGAAACTCTGACCGAAGCGGGTTACGCACCGGAAATGGCTTACTTTGAATGCTTGCATGAGCTGAAGCTGATTGTTGATTTAATGTTTGAAGGTGGCATCGCCAACATGAACTACTCCATCTCTAATAATGCAGAG
>CAZHEA010000168.1:0-2877 GCA_964531165.1 uncultured Thiotrichaceae bacterium | reverse complement strand
CGTAATGTTCGATCAAAATACCGATAAATCGCTCAACTGAGCCCAAAATTGCCCGGTGCAACATCACCGGCACTTTGCGATCGCCATCTTCTGCCACATATTGAGCATCTAATCTGCCCGGCATCGAGAAATCGACCTGCAATGTTCCACACTGCCAGCCACGCTCCAGGCAATCTTTCAGAGTAAACTCGATTTTCGGCCCATAAAATGCGCCTTCGCCTGGCTGTAGTTTATATTTTATGCCTTTTGCATCCAGCGCATCTGCCAGCGCTTTTTCCGCCTGGTCCCAGACTTCATCTGAACCCACTCGTTCTTCAGGGCGTGTTGACAGGGCAATTTCAATATTATCAAAACCGAAGTCTTTATAAACATCGTAAGTTAAATCAATAAAATCTGATACTTCATCCTGCACCTGCTCATCGGTGCAGAAAATATGCGCATCATCCTGCACAAAATTTCGTACCCGCATTAAGCCATGCAGTGTGCCCGAAGGCTCGTTACGGTGACACGAACCAAATTCAGCTAAACGTAGCGGCAAGTCGCGATATGACTTGAGCCCCTGATTAAACACCTGAACATGACACGGACAGTTCATCGGTTTAACCGCATAATCCCGGTTTTCTGAATGCGTGGTAAACATCATGTCCTGAAACTTTTCCCAGTGACCGGATTTTTCCCATAACGAACGATCCACCACTTGTGGCGTATTAATTTCCTGATAGTCGTGGTCACGTAACCGATCACGAATATAACTCTGAATGGTCAGGTTTAAATCCCAGCCGTCTTTATGCCAGAAGATCATTCCCGGCGCTTCTTCCTGCGAATGGAACAGGTTTAAAGCCTTACCGATTTTACGGTGATCGCGCTTTTCAGCTTCTTCAATACGCTTGAGATACGCCTTTAATTGTTTTTTATCCGGCCAGGCGGTGCCATAAATGCGCTGTAGCATTTTGTTTTTTGAATCGCCACGCCAGTATGCACCCGCCAGCTTGGTTAATTTAAACGCTTTTATTTTACCGGTGCTGGGCACGTGCGGACCACGGCATAAATCAGTGAACTCACCCTGAGTGTATAAGGACAGTTCCTGATCGGCGGGCAAATCCTGAATAATTTCAGCTTTGTACTCTTCACCTAAGTCTCGAAAATATTTTACCGCCTCATCACGGGGCATGGTCGAACGGCTAATAGTAAAGTTTTCTTTGGCCAGCTCCGACATTTTCTTTTCGATTTTAACTAAATCTTCCGGGCCAAAATTATCTTCGTAATCGATATCATAAAAAAAACCATCATCGATCACCGGGCCAATGGTAATTTGTGCGCTGGGGTATAAGACTTTCACCGCCTGCGATAATAAGTGTGCGCAGGAATGACGAATCACTTCCAGGCCTTCTTCATTTTTGTCTGTAATTATCGACAGGCTGGAATCGTTTTCCATTATATAGGATGCATCGACCAGCTCATCATTAACCTTACCGGCTAAAGTCGCCTTAGCGAGGCCGGGGCCAATTTCGGCGGCCACATCATAAACAGAAACGGGGGATGAGAAAGTACGCTGACTACCGTCAGGCAAAGTAATAACAGGCATTGTATGCTCCTGGTTTTTCAGAGGTGACCCATACGTAAGGCCACTTGTTTTATTTAATTAGCCATACCATGGCTGATTAAACAGGGTTTATTTGAGAGCTGGGAGTCTACTAGAGTCAGATTTAATTTCAAACTTTTTAGGGCCGTGACGCTTTTTTATTTAGTCTCTGGTTATTCGTCAAAACCCGAAACGCAGTCGCTTTTGACGAATAACTCAAATGACTAATACGTTCTCTTACGCCCAGCGGTCATTTTTCTTCCAGCGAATGCGGGTCAGAAGAATACCGAAAATCAAACTTCCTATTGAAACTGCACCGCCAATTAGAAACCAGGACTTAATATTCTCATCACCAAGAATAATATTTTCTTCTGTCAGCTCAGCAGTTTTAGCCTCGGCATCTGCCAGCTGTTGTTTAAGACGCTCATTTTCATCAGCAATGCGAATCGGGTCTGATGCATTTTTTCGCAAACGAGCCAGCATATTCTGCAAACTTTTAATTTTATGTTCTAACTCGGAGCGGGTCGTTTGTAATACTGCATTTTGAGCCTGACTATCCGTCAGTTGAGTTTTTAACGCGGCTCGCTGCTCTTTCATGAGCTGCATTTTTTTCTTTAGTCGTACTAGTTGTTCACGGGCGCTTCGATTCGGCATTAGCGAACTGGTTTCTACCCAGCCGGTTTTTGACTCATCATCAACCGGTACAACTAGCGCATGCTTTTTATCATCGGTTAACTCAATAACTTCAAGTGGCACGCCACTATTTAAAAACTTTAAAATTTTATGGGCATTAGTCGTTCCAGAGCGCATGGGAATAGTGAGATCGTCGCTCACATATTGAACATTTTTAGCTGACAGCGCGGCTGTTGAAACAAACAGAGCAATTAACAAAACAACGGGGGATACGTATCTATTCATTTTTTCCGATTTTTTAATACTGAATTCAGACGCTAATTTACAGTAAAGTGATATGAAATGAAATGCGGGGGGTTAAGATTGGGGATTATTTCACAATTGAATTCTAATTTTCATGTAGGTATGAAAATGGGCAGGTGCAAGTGGATTACTCCGGGCCTCCTGCCCTCTGCGCTTCGCGTCATGCTGATAAAAAACATCACCATGCTCTGATTTGCTCCCGGCGAATCAGTCGAACCTTTAGTGATTCACATCCTGTTGCGTTTTTTTAAACTGAAAAAACCCGGATTTAATACTATTTCGAAGCTCTAAATCCGAGTCTTTTGAATTGGTAGGCGCGAGTGAATTCGAATCACCGACCCCCACCATGTCAAGGTGGT
>CAZHEA010000167.1:0-2879 GCA_964531165.1 uncultured Thiotrichaceae bacterium | reverse complement strand
CAAGCGAGTATATAAAGCACCATTTACAGAACATGACCTACGGAAATCATCCGGAAGGTGGCTGGATGTTTGCGCAAACCGCTGAACAAGCAAAAGAAATGGGCTTCTGGGCGTTTCACGTGGATTCACTGGGCTGGTCTTTTGGTCTGGCTATTGTGTTTTTCTTTATGTTCCGCAGTGTTGCAAAAACCGCAACCACCGGCGTACCTTCCGGCTTTCAGAATTTTGTAGAAATGATCATTGAATTTGTTAACGACAGTGTGCGTGGCTCATTCAGTGGTAAAAACGATATTGTAGCTCCCCTGGCGTTAACCGTATTTGCCTGGGTGTTCTTAATGAATCTGATGGATTTAATACCTGTTGACTGGTTGCCTTTATTAGCCGGCTGGGTTGGCTCTACCTTCTTTGGTGTAGATCCACATCATGTATTCTTTAAAGTCGTGCCCAGTACCGATCCCAATATTACCTTCGGTATGGCGTTAGGCGTGTTCTGGTTAATGCTTTATTACAGCATCAAAATCAAAGGCATAGGTGGTTTCTTCGGTGAGCTGGCATTCCAGCCATTCGGTAAAGCCGGCATGCCAGTAAACCTGGTATTAGAATTGGTATCATTAATTTCTAAGCCAATCTCATTAGCGTTACGACTCTTCGGAAACATGTACGCGGGTGAAACAATTTTTATTCTAATTGCAATTATGTATTCTGCGGGTTGGGCAACAGGTGCCTTCGGTGGTGTATTGCAGATAGGTTGGGCTATATTCCATATTCTGATTATTACTTTGCAGGCGTTCATCTTTATGACGTTGACCATTGTTTATCTCGATATGGCGCATCAAGAACACTAACAGGCCTTAATAATCAGGTTTGTTTTTAGAAAAGAATTTTTGAATTTAAATTAAAACTACTCTCACAGGAGATTTTACAATGTCAGAAGCACAAGGTTTACTATTTATCGCCGGCGCATTAATGATGGGTCTAGGTGCACTAGGTGCAGCAGTTGGTATCGGCATATTAGGTGGTCGTTTCTTAGAAGGTGCGGCACGTCAGCCAGAGCTTATCCCTATGTTACGTACACAGTTTTTCATCGTTATGGGTCTGGTTGACGCGGTTCCTATGATCGCTGTTGGTATCGCTCTATATGTTTTATTCGCAGTAGCTGCCTAATTATTCAGTTACTTACCCTTATGGGCAAGACACCTGAACAGTTAACGAAATAGTTACGAGGAATAAACCATGAACATCAATGCAACTCTTATCGGCCAGTCAATCGCGTTTTTCGTGTTTGTATGGTTCGTAATGAAGTTTGTTTGGCCACCGCTGATGGCAGCGCTGGACGAACGTAAAAAGACGATTGCCGATGGACTAGCTGCCGCCGAGCGCGGTCAGCATGAGCAGGAACTAGCTGAAAAAGCGGCTGCAGAACACATTAAAGAAGCCAAAGGTCAGGCATCTGAAATTGTGACGCAGGCGCAGAAGCGTGCATCTGAAATTGTTGAAGAAGCAAAAGATAATGCGAAAGAAGAAGCAGGTCGGGTTAAAACCGCTGCGGAAGCTGAGATTGAGCAGGAAGTCAATCGTGCAAAAGAAGCTTTGAGACAACAGGTAGCAGGCATCGCAATGGCTGGTGCGGCTAAAGTCCTTAATCGTGAAATTGACGAATCTGCGCATAGCGCAATCGTTGATGACATGATTGCCCAGATATAATTGAAGGGTAAAAGGTAAAGACCATGTCTGAATACACAACGCAAGCACGACCATACGCTAAAGCCGCTTTTGAAGTAGCCCGAGATGAATCAAAAGGGGCTGAATCAAAGATGGCGGAATGGTCAGACGCACTGCAATTTATCGAAGCTGTTGTCAGCAACGATGATTTTGCAGCCGTGATTGATAACCCAGCAATGGGTGCTGAAGCGAAAGGCGAAATCTTAATTGATATTTGCGGCGATAAGTTATCTGCAACGCAGAAAAACTTTATCAAAGTCATGGCGGAAAATAGCCGCCTGATGTTAATGCCCGCTATTGTGGTTTTATTTGAAGCGCACCGCGCCGAAGCTGAAAACACCGTAGAAGCAACAGCAACGTCTGCATACGCATTAAGCGATGCACAGGTTCAATCAATGACCGACGCCCTGAAAAAGAAATTGGGCCGTGAAGTAAGTTTAACGACTGTAGTAGATGAGTCGTTAATTGGCGGCGTAGTTATTCGGGCTGGCGACTTAGTTATAGATGGTTCAACTCAAGCCAAAATTGGGTCATTAACCCAGGCCGTGTCCCACTAGGGGCGCAGACTTGAACCATTAAAGAGGAATTAGAATGCAACTGAATCCATCAGAAATCAGTGAACTGATTAAAAAGAGAATAGAGAGCTTTGAGACAGTAGCGGAAGCTCGTACAGAAGGTACTATCGTTAGCATGGCTGACGGTATCGTACGTATCAACGGTTTATCCGAGGCCATGCAGGGCGAGATGATCGAACTGCCTGGCGATACTTACGCATTAGCACTTAACCTGGAACGCGACTCTGTCGGCGCGGTTGTTCTGGGTTCAGACAAGCACCTGAAAGAAGGTGATATTGCTAAGTGTACTGGCAAGATTTTAGAAGTACCCACAGGCGATGCACTGTTAGGCCGTGTTGTTGATTCATTAGGCGTACCGATCGACGGTAAAGGCCCAATCGAAACAACCACTTTCGCACCTATCGAAAAAATCGCCCCTGGCGTTATCGAACGTAAGTCGGTTGACCAGCCTGTGCAAACCGGTGTTAAAGCAATCGATGCGATGGTTCCCATCGGACGTGGCCAGCGTGAGCTGATCATCGGCGATCGCCAGACAGGTAAAACAGCCGTCGCGTTAGATGCCATCATCAATCAGAAAGATAC
>CAZHEA010000166.1:0-2915 GCA_964531165.1 uncultured Thiotrichaceae bacterium | reverse complement strand
GGTTATGACTACCTGGGTGACTGGCAGAAACGGGATAATAACCGTTGTATTGAAGTTGAATACCTGCGAAAAAATCTTGCAACACGTGGTTATTCTAATGCACATATTTCTGCCGCATTACAAAAACTGGAAACTGCTGCTGACAGTACCGGCATAACCCTCTATCAGGCTAATCTTCGTACTTATCAACTGTTGCGCTACGGCGCAGATGTACAGGTTGCTGCCGGACAACAGCACGACAAGGTGCATTTTATTGACTGGGGTGTGCCGGAGAATAATGATTTCGCCATAGCCGAAGAGGTCACGCTTAAAGGCGGTTATGAGCGCCGACCTGATCTGGTGCTTTATATCAATGGTATCGCTATTGCGGTAATTGAGTTAAAGCGTAGCTCAGTCGAAGTCGGTAATGGCGTTCGCCAGTTGATTACCAATCAGGAAGAAATCTTTAACAAGGGCTTTTTCTCTACCGTGCAGTTTGTTTTTGCAGGCAGTGATTCACAGGGTTTGCGTTATGGTACGACCGGCACACCGGAGCAGTTTTTTGTTGAATGGAAGGCTGAAGACGATGTAGCGGACGGTGAAACACCAGGCGTGGGTGCGTTACTTGATAAACCGTTGGCACAAATGTGCAACAAGGTAATGCTGCTGGATTTGATTCGGAACTTCATCATTTTTGATGCCGGACAGAAGAAGGTGCCAAGGCCGCACCAGTTTGCTGGTGTTAAAGCAGCACAGGAAAGAATGAGACAACGTGAGGGTGGGGTTATATGGCACACTCAGGGCAGTGGTAAAAGTATCTTGATGGTACTGATTGCCAAGTGGTTAATGGAGTTTGACTCTGATGCGCGGATTCTGGTTATCACTGATCGCGATGAGCTGGATAAACAAATAGTTGGCGTTATGAGAAATTCCGGTGTGATTAGTGAAGACGCAGCATCACCTCGTATTACCTCACGTGCGCAGTTTGTTGAGAAACTGGAGGCCACCACTCCCAGTCTGTTGTGCGCCTTAATTCATAAATTTGAGCCAGACCTTAAAGCCATAGCACCTGCTGTTCAAGGACGGTTTTATGTATTTGTGGATGAATGCCACCGTACCCAGGGTGGTGGAATGAATCGGCAGATGAAAAAATGGTTACAGGATGCCATTTTTATCGGCTTTACCGGAACACCCTTGTTACGCAAGGATAAGAAAACCACGCGTGATGTTTTCGGCACTAATATTCATACCTATAAATTCCATCAGGCAGTGGCAGATAAAGTTGTGCTTGATTTGAAATATGAAGCGCGTGATGTGCCGCAACGTCTTACTTCGCAGAAAGCCATTGATGCCTGGTTCCAGCAGAAAACCAGAAATCTGAATAATTATCAAAAGGCTGTTGTTCGAAAATCGTGGGCGACGATGGAAAAGCTGATGAGTGCCGGTGAGCGAAAACAGCGCATTATTGCCAGTATTATCGAAGATTTTAGTATGAAGCCTCGGCTGAATAATGACCGGGGTACTGCAATATTGGTGGCTGCTTCAATCTATGATGCCTGCCATTATTTTCGCTTGTTGCAGAATACAACATTCGGACAATACTGTGGTGTGATTACTTCTTTTCAGCCAAATCATAATGCTATCTCACGTGAACCACCTGATAGTGATGAACGCTATAAATTTGATACTTATACGCAACATGTACTGTCTGACAACCAGACAACAAAGCAATATGAGGATGAGGCCAAGCGCCGTTTTATTGACGAACCGGCGAATATGAAGCTACTTATTGTAGTGAGTAAATTGCTGACGGGGTTTGATGCGCCATCCTGCACATACATCTACCTTGATAATGAAATGCATGACCACAACTTATTCCAGGCGATTTGCCGCACGAACCGGCTGGATGGTGACGATAAGGACTATGGTTACATCGTCGATTTCAAGGAGTTATTTGTTGATGTACAGGAAGCGATAGCGGTCTATAGCTCTGATGAACTTGATGTTGAAGGTAGTAGTGAATCAGAAAATAATGTCACACTTAAAAACTGGTTAAAAGAAGGCAAGAAAAAACTTGATGTTGCGCGAGAGGCTGTAAAGTATTTATGCAATCAGTTGCCGCAAACAAGTGAGGTTGAACAGTATATTTATTACTTCTGCGGAAATGCTAATAATCCAGATGCTTTGAATGAAACCGAGGCATTGCGTATTTCCTTTTACAAAGTAGTGGCTACCTTTGTACGCGCTTATGCCGCTATTTCTCAGGAATTGAGTGAGGCGGGATATTCCGAATCTGAAATTTCTGCTTTGAAAAATGAAGTCGAATTTTTCAGTGATACGCGTGCTGCGATCAAGAAACATTCAGGAGAAGAACTGGATGTAAAACCTTACGAAGCGGACATGCGCCATCTTATTAATACTTATATACAGGCTGACCCAGCAGATGTACTGGGTTCTGTTAATAATTACTCATTGGTTGAGCTTATAATCGAAACCGGCATTCATGATGCCATCGCGCAGAAGCTTAATAAGAAAGGACGCCTGTCAAATAATGCTGTCGCTGAAGGTATTATTAACAATGTTCGAAAAACGATTATTCGTGAGCAGTTAACTGACCCTCGATTTTATGAAGAGATGTCTAAATTGCTTGATGATCTCATTCAACAGCAACGTGATGACACTGCATCATACGAGGAATTTCTGCGTAAAGCTGAAGCGCTGGTTAAGAAACTGGCAGGTAATGAATCTGGTTCAGAAAATATTCCCTATCAACTACACGATAAACCTGAAGCTATCGTATTATTTAATAACCTTGAACCAATACTTGCCGATACAGCACAGGTGTCTGATCAGGTGGACGACACTAATGCAAGTTTGCAACTAAGAACAAAACTGGCACTTGATCTTGATCAGGCGATGCGTGAGCACGCACCAGC
>CAZHEA010000165.1:0-2951 GCA_964531165.1 uncultured Thiotrichaceae bacterium | reverse complement strand
GTCCGCTTTCCTGATGGAAGCGACCAGTAAGAAAGGTGGTCACTGAACACCACAAAGCGGACACAAGAGTTATGTGAAATAAGTATCTTTTAATACCCAAAGAGATATTTCGTGAAGTAACCCATCGCTCTAAATCGTCATGCTATTTATTTAATAAAGTCTTAAAAGAGCTCCCCCACACACTACCTCTTTATATACGTACATATATATTTGACTTTTATAACCTTAGGGGTATATTATGGCTATATATCCCTATGGGTATATATTACTTATATAGACTGAGAGCATTATGATTCCAATCACATCACCTAAAACACTGGGAAAAGTATTGCGTCAATACAGAAAATTACAAAATCTGACACAGAAGCAGGCTGGAAGTAAGCTCAATTTAACACAGAAAACAATCTCCAATATTGAATCCGGAAAGCCCGGTGTTGAACTCGGTTCGCTATTTAAGTTGATGGCTGCACTTCGCTTAAATATGACACTAGAGACAAGAGATCAAAACCCTGAAGATGAGATAACCTGGTAATGGCATCATTATATCTCTATATAAATGGCCGTGAGGTTGGTAAATACATCCAGCATAAACAGGGTGTACAAGAGCTTGTTTATGCTGATTCATGGCTAAGTTTAAAAGGCGCTATGCCATTATCATTATCGCTGCCCCTGACTGAACAGGTGCATAAGGGTGACAATGTATATAACTACTTTGATAACTTATTACCTGATAATCAGGAGATAAGGCGTCGTATTCAAGCTCGTTTTGGTGCTAAGACAGATAAGCCTTTTGATTTGCTCTCTCATATTGGCGTTGATTGTGTGGGCGCTATTCAACTAATGAGCGATAGCACTGAGGTCGATATTAAAAAAATTGACAGTACACCCATAACAGAAGCCGAAATTGCAGAGCGATTACGCAACCATGTTAGCTTACCTTTTGGCATGTCCAAAGACCAAAAGTTTAGAATCTCACTTGCAGGCGTACAAGAAAAAACAGCCCTGCTCTGGCATGATAATACATGGCAAACCCCTATTAATTCGACACCAACGACACATATCTTTAAATTACCCATTGGTAAAATAGATCATGTAGGTGATTTATCCGATAGCGTAGAAAATGAATGGTTGTGTCTTAAAATTCTTGATGGTTTTGAGCTCCGGGTAGCGGAAGCTAATATGGCATTATTTGAGGATCAAAAAGTACTCGTTGTTACTCGCTTTGATAGGCGTTATTCCGAAGATGGATCATGGATACAGCGTCTACCCCAGGAAGATATGTGTCAAGCTAATGGTTATTCGCCTGCACTTAAGTATGATAGCGATAAGGGCCCAGGAATAGCAGAAATAATGCAAACACTCGTATCCGCTATCCACCCAGAAGATGACCGCTATACCTTCATGCGAACACTGTTTATATTTTGGTTATTAGGCGCAACCGATGGCCATGCAAAAAACTTTAGTATCTTTTTAAAAAGTCGGGGACAGTTTGAACTAACCCCTCTATATGATGTGATATCGGCATATCCTATAATTAATAAACGTGAAATGAAAATGGCTATGGCTTTACATGGAAGCAATACGCATTATAAATGGTATGACATGATGTCCAGGCACTGGTTTGGTGAAGCCAAACGCGTCAATTTCCCAGAGTCGAGTATGCAAGCAATAATAGATTCCGTAGTTCCAAAAATTGAAGATGTGATTGAAGATGTAACATCAAAACTACCGGATGATTTTCCAGGCAACATTTCAGATGCCATATTTACCGGTATGAGACAAGCAGGACGTCGTTATTTATAATTATTTTTAACAGACATAAAAAACCTGAATTAAATGAATGCAGGGTTAGGTTTGTAGATTAATTGATCTGTCGTCGTTCGTTTTCTGAATTGAGTTAATATGTTTTCAAGTTATGAAAAAGGATAACAACTAATATTTGGGTCAGAGTAAAAACTAAAATATCCGCTAACCTGATGTTAGCATCCATTTTTTATAGACGCTAACGCTTGAATTTTAAATGTCAGTATTTTCAGCCATTTCTAATGCATCATTCACTTCAATACCTAAGTATCGAACAGTGCTTTCTAAGTTCCGATGCCCTAAAAGTAGCTGTATAGCACGTAAGTTTTTCGTTCGTTTATAAATGAGAGATGCTTTAGTCCGACGCATTGAATGAGTACCGTACTCATGAGGGTTTAAACCAATTGATGAAATCCATTTATCTAGTATTCGGGCATATTGCCTTGTAGAAATATGGTTAGATTTGAAGAAGCTACTCTGAAAGAGGTGATCATCATAGGACAGTTTTTTCTGCTCAATCCAATTTGAAACCGCTTCACGAGTTTGCTTTGTGATTTCAAATTGGACGGGTTGCTTTGTTTTTTGCTGCATGACCATAGCTCGTTTAGATATTTCCTTACCATGCGCAATATCCCTGACTTTGAGATTTACCAGATCACAACTTCGTAGCTTACTATCCAGCGCAAGGTTGAATAATGCCAGATCTCATGTTTTCCTGGCTATTTGCAGTCGTATTCGGATCGCCCAAATTTCATGAAGTTTCAAGGGTGGCTTCTGTGCAATGAGCTTACCGTTGTTCCAGGGAATGTGATTTTGAGGATTGTGAGTTAGATATAACATGGCGGGCCTGCATTTCTGGTTTAGGCCTTTTAATGATATTGATAGATTATAAGAAATATATAGTAATATTTAATATTACAGGTGTTGCCTGAACACCACAAAACAGACGCCTATGCACTTTAAAGATTAGCTGAAATTCCAGCGATTATGTACGTGACTTAATTCATCAAGATCAGGATGCTCAAAATAAATGTGAGCTCCTTGTTAAAGTGTTACATAAAGGAGAAAAAATGGTATCTCGAAGCGGACTCTGGATGATATCTGGAATGATGTGAAAACCAGTAAACGGTGAAATATCAATTAACAGA
>CAZHEA010000164.1:0-2962 GCA_964531165.1 uncultured Thiotrichaceae bacterium | reverse complement strand
GCTGGAACAGGCTAAAGCCTATAAGCAGGAAGTGGTTGCCCGTGCAGAAGGTGATGCACAACGTTTCACCAGTCTTTACAATGAATATCGTAAAGCACCGGCGGTTACCCGTGATCGTATTTACATCGAAACCGTTGAGCAGGTGCTGATGCAGTCCAGTAAAATTATGGTGGATGTCAAAGGTGGTAATAATATGATTTACTTACCACTGGATAAAATGCTCAAAAATACGGATGTGAGTTCCGGTGCGGTACAACGAGCAGGACGTTTAATTGATGATGCGCGTAATAATGATTTTAATAGCAATAATGATTTTAGAAATCGTTCCAGTCGCACCAGGGAGTCACGCTAATGAGTAAAATTATCGGCATTGTTGTCGCCCTGTTTGTAATTGTTGCCTACACCTGTACTTTCTTTGTAGACGAGCGCGAAAAAGCTATTTTACTGGCGTTTGGTAAAATTGATAAAATCGGTTTTGAACCCGGTTTGCATTTTAAACTGCCATTTCCATTTAATGATGTGAAAAAGCTCGATGGTCGTATTTTGACAATCGATCAACGTCCAGTGCGTATTCAGACCAAAGAAAAGAAATATATGGTGGTAGATTCGTTTATTAAATGGCGCATTATTGATGAAGCAAAATACTACACCGCCACTTCCGGTGGTAGTGAAGTACGTGCGGCATCTCTAGTGTCAAAGATGACCGATGAAGCACTACGTAATGAGTTTGCCAAGCGTACGGTGAATGAAGTTATTTCACAGGACAGATCACAAATCATGAGCGTGTTGACATCGAACATCGATGAAAAAGTCCAACAAATGGGTATGGATATTGTTGATGTACGGATTAAACGCGTTGATTTTCCAGATAAAATAAGTCAGAACGTTTACGCACGTATGCGTACTGAACGTGAGCGCTTAGCCCGTGAGCATCGCTCAAAAGGTGAAGAATCGGCCACCCGTATTCGTGCGGATGCCGATGCACAGAGCAGAATCTTAGTGGCAGAAGCTTATCGTGATTCAGAAATTACGCGCGGTGAAGGCGATGCACTTTCTACCGAAATTTATGCCAAAGCGTATAAACGTGATCGTGACTTTTATCGTTTTTATAGAAGTATGGAAGCCTATAAGAAAACTTTTGCCAGCAAGGGCGATGTCATGTTAATTGCACCGGATTCGGAATTCTTTAAATATTTTAAGAGTGCCAATGGCAAGTAAGTAAACAATCGCAAAAATCAGCCGGACAGAAATGTCCGGCTTTTGTGTGTATGGGTGTTGTGGATTAGCCTTAATAAATTAAGGAAAAAACACTCTGCTTTTATATTCTCTTAGAGATTAAAGGGCAACAATCGGGGAGTTTAATCGCTAGAGCAACTCTCCTTAGTCTCTCTTTTGCTAAGATGAAGAGCAAGTAACATAAGGTTTTAAGCAAAAATAAATGATCGCCTGGACCGACCTTTTTAGTGCACTGGCACTGGTACTCGTAATTGAAGGTATAATGCCTTTTATTAGTCCTAATAGCTGGCGTGAAACCATGCTACAGGCGAGTCGTTTAGAAGATAAAACACTGCGTACCATTGGCTTTGCCAGCATGCTGGTCGGTGTCATATTATTGTATATAATGCGTTAAATATTTGAATGAGCAATATGAAAAATAGCGGAACAAACAATCACTGGTTATTACCTCAGGGCATAGAAGAAGCCCTGCCGGCAGATGCAGCATGCCTCGAAGCCCTGCGTCGTAAACTACTCGATATGTATGAGAGCTGGGGCTATCAGTTAGTGATGCCGCCGATGATAGAATTTATTGAATCACTAATGACCGGTACCGGTCATGATTTTGATTTACAGACATTTAAACTAATCGATCAGCTAACCGGCAGAACTATGGGTGTGCGTGCGGATATGACACCGCAGGTTGCGCGCATTGATTCGCATCAGCTAAAAAATGATGCACCGAATCGCCTGTGTTATATGGGCACCGTGTTACGCACGCGGCCGGATGGTTTCGGTAGTAGCCGCAGTCCATTTCAGGCCGGTGTAGAATTATACGGGCATGCGGGTATTGAGAGTGATGTGGAAGTTTTATGCCTGATGGTAGAAACGTTACGTGCTTCCGGTATAAATGAAATTTCGATTGATATTGGTCACGTAGGCCTGTATCGCGGCTTAGCAAACCAGGCCGGTTTTAATCAACAGCAGGAAGCCACTTTATTTGAAATGATGCAACGCAAAGCAATTCCTGAAATTCAGGCGTATCTTGTTGAGCAGAAGGTTGATAGAAAAGTCGCTGATATGCTGAATGCATTACCCGAATTACACGGCGGTGAAAGTTGCTTGCAAAACGCTCGGAAAATATTTGTTAATGCGGATGCGACAGTTAACGATGCATTGAGTTATTTACAACAGGCGGTGCTAAAACTTAATCAGCGGGTGAGTGATGTGGCGATTCATTTTGACTTATCCGAGCTACGCGGTTATCACTATCACACCGGTTTATTATTTGCAGCTTATACACCCGGCGAGGGTCAGGAAATTGCCCGCGGCGGTCGTTATGATGATATCGGTAAAGTATTTGGCCGGGCCCGTCCCGCTACTGGTTTTAGCACGGACTTAAAAACGCTGCTGAATATATCGCAGCAGGAAAAAGCACAAAATACACCCGGCATATTCGCACCGGATGATGATGACGCTGAATTGTGGCATGCCATAAAGTCATTACGTGAACAAGGTGAAAAAGTGGTTCAATCCTTACCCGGACAGCAGGGCAATGCTGCGGAGCTGGGTTGCAACCGTGAACTAAAACTGGTTTCAGGTAAGTGGCAAGTAAAGTAGACCAGTAAAGTAGACCAGTAAAGTAAATGAGTTAAAGTAAGCTAGCAAATTAAGACTGATAAAATAAATTATATTATTTCAATGAAGGCATAATCTGATGGGTAAAAATGTAGTTGTACTGGGCAGC
>CAZHEA010000163.1:1778-3104 GCA_964531165.1 uncultured Thiotrichaceae bacterium | reverse complement strand
ATATAAAATGCCTGGGGTAACTCCATGCGAATATCGCCCTCATGAATAAAGTAATGATCGTAAAGTGTTTGCAAGCCTAAATATAAAAACTGCTGATCACGCTCGGGCATTAAAGCCGCCGCTAATGTATCTAAGTCGTAACGCAGTAATTCGCCATCCAGCAGTTCTAAATCAACGGCTTTTTTAATATAGTTTTTAAAGTAGTCGCCATAAAGTTCTGCCATTTCTGCTTGTGTCGCTTCGTGGTCATAACCATAAATATAAGTTAAAGCTTCGCGACGCATATTATCGAGTAGCAAACGTGCCGACACCTGCGAATAGTTTGGCTCGCTATCAATTAAGCTGCGTGCACTCATCACCAGTGTGGTATATAAATCATCTTCGCTCATGCCATCGTAGATAGCCGCTAATGTTGATTTTAATAATAAACTTTCATCAACACTCTCCAGGCCTGTAACCGCTTCGCTTATAATTTTCTGCAGGCGCTGTTGATTAACCGGTTTTTTACTGCCGTCTTTATAACTGATATTAATCTGATCTTGAACCGCTTCAGGCTCTACTTCAGTGGCGCGTTTTTGTGACTGCTGCTCGCGATATAAAACATAGGCGCGGGCGACTTTCTGCTCGCCGTTGCGCATTAATGCCAGCTCAACCTGATCCTGAATATTTTCGATATGCACCGTGCCATCTTCTGGCAGGTGCCTGAACAGGGCGTCAATTACATGTGTCGTTAAACTTTCTACTTTTTCATGGACCCGGCTTGATGCCGCTGCGGTTCCACCCTCAACCGCTAGAAAAGCTTTGGTGAGCGCAACAATAATTTTGGTTCGATCAAATGATGTTTGCTTACCGTTACGACGTATAACCCGGCTAATTAAATTACTCGTGTTCGATGGGCCAGGCGATTCGTGTGGAGGCATCGCTGAAGTTAAGGGTGCGGAATCGCTGCTAATGTGGATATCGGATTGCATATGGTAGTCCTCTGTCTTTTTTGGGCCATTTGAGGAGCCATCGGCAGAGCAGAGGAAATATCGCATAGGACGCGACATTTCACCTGGGTCTTACGCGAGACTCGGTGGTTTTTTTAATGTTTCATTCACAGGTATCGGACTTAAGTGGCTCAGAGCGACTCTTACCGTTGCGCGACAGTTCCGGATTTACACCGGATTCCCTGTGGTTGTTTAAACTGGTTACTTTCTATTTGCTTGTTTTTTAAGCAAAACAACTATATATAGTGGCTAGATATAATTTAAACACAAGATAATGTATTTTTTGGATGATGGCAAGCTGTATTTTCAGGCTTGTGAATTAAGGATTTAAAAGCAA
>CAZHEA010000163.1:0-1678 GCA_964531165.1 uncultured Thiotrichaceae bacterium | reverse complement strand
ATATCAAATCCTGTTCGTGAACTTAAACAAGCTCCTGCCGCCCTGGTTTATCAAATGACTTATCGGCGCAGGTATAACCCCTCTCGCGCCAGTAAAATAAAATCTTTTAAATATTCCTGCTCGACTTCGCGCTGCCGAACCGCCGCAAACAAAGTCCCCCGCATACCCTTTTTCCCCAGCGGTTTTGCACTCACATAATCCCGCTCGATATAGTCCTTCACTACCCAGTCCGGCAGTACCGCAATGCCCCGTCCGGATGCCACCAGTTGTAAAATCATCACAGTGAGTTCAGATTGTCGAATCTGTTTCGGGGATTTTTTTTGCGGATTTAAAAACTGCGTAAAGATATCTAAACGCTGTTTTTCAACCGGATAGGTAATCAGCGTTTCATCGCTAAAGTCCTCCGCCTGCAAATAATTTTTAGCCGTTAAGCCATGGTCATTCGCCATAATGCACAGAGCTTCATAATCAAACAGTGGCTCAAATGCAATATCTCCCAGCTCAACTTTATCCGTGGTAATCACCAGGTCTATATCTTGCTGTGCCAGGGCTTTTATCGGCTCAAAACTATTGCCCAGGCGTATATCCACTTCTACCTCTGGCCAGCGTTTTCGATAGTGATCCAGCGTGGGCACCAGCCACTCAAAACAGCTGTGGCATTCAATGGTGATATGCAGTCGCCCGGAATCCACCCCCGCCAGATGTTTCATTTCATACTCGGCGCTTTCGACTTCCGGCAAGATTTTTTGTGCCAGATTCAGCAGGCGCTGGCCCGCGGCACTTAGCCTTAACGGTTTATTTTTACGCTGATATAACTGAATATCAAAGTAGTGCTCAACGGTTTTAATTTGATGGGATAACGCCGACTGTGTGAGGTGCAAACGCTCCGCTGCCTTTGCCAGACTACCGGTTTCCTCTATCGCCTTGAGGCTTCTTAAGTGCCTTAGCTCCAGAAACATTATGAATCCTTTTCAACTAATTTATGAATATTATGAAATTGATTCAATACTAAACCCTGCCCATACTGTCTCGCAACCCAATTAACAAAAAATAATAAAGGCCACACCATGAGCATTACACACAACCTCGGCTTTCCGCGCATTGGCGCAGATCGCGAACTTAAAAAATCGCTGGAAGCATTCTGGCAGGGAAGTATTTCACTTGATGACCTCAATAAAACCAGCCAGCAACTGCGCCAGCAGCACTGGCAATTACAGGCGGATGCGGGCATTGATTTAATTCCAGTGGGAGATTTTTCCCTCTACGATCAGGTGCTGGATATGTCCTGTTTACTGGGAGTCATTCCACCGCGATTTAAAAGTCACCGCGCCGGACATCTGGTCAACAGCGATACCTATTTCGCCATGGCCCGCGGCGAGCAGCGTGATGGTGAAGCGATTGCAGCCTGTGAAATGACCAAGTGGTTTGATACCAACTATCACTATCTGGTGCCAGAAATTCATAAAGACCAGACCTTCGAACTGAGTTTCGATAAGTTATTTAATGAAATTGAAGAAGCCAAAGCACTGGGCATTAATGCCAAGCCAGTATTAATTGGTCCCATCACCTGGCTGTGGCTGGCAAAAGTTAAAGGTGAAGATTTTGATAAGCTGCAATTGATTACACCGCTGATTGAGGCTTACCAGAAAATTTTAAATAGTTTAAAAGACCAGGGCAT
>CAZHEA010000162.1:0-3187 GCA_964531165.1 uncultured Thiotrichaceae bacterium | reverse complement strand
GTTATTCTGGGTGGTGTATTCAATAAAGACGCTTTGTCCGGAATGTTTGATTGATTTGAGCTGACATTGGGTTGTGATATTAATGCCATCATTGATCATGCGCTGCTGTAATCGCAGAGCCAGTTCTTCATCTACCGGCATCAGAATGCGCGGTGCGGCTTCAAGAATACTCACCTCGCTGCCGAAGGTATTAAATATCTGGCCTAATTCAACACCAATCGGACCGCCCCCCACAATCACCAGTTTGCGTGGAATATGATCTATGTTCAAAATGCTTTCACTGTCATGAACCCGCGGGTGGTCCGCTCCTCTGACAGGAGGGATAAACGGCACCGAGCCGGTTGAGATTATGGCCTTTTCAAAGGTGATATCTTTTGAGTCGCCCTCTTCAAATTTTAATCTGGCTGAATGTGCCCCAGATAAACTGCATTGTGCTGAAACCGTTTCAAGTGTTTTGAAATGCTGAGTATTCTGTAAAGCAGCATCACTGCGCTGTTTTAAAATCGTTCGCTTACGTTCCTGCACGGCAGACCAGTTAACCGTAATATCCTGTGTTGGCAAACATAATCCAAACGTGCCTGATTCTTTTAACTCTGCCAGGCGTCGTGCAGATTCACGAAATATCTTGGATGGAATGCAGCCCTCAAATAAGCAGGTGCCACCCAGCCCCGCACCTTTTTCTACCAGTAGTACTGAGCGTCCTGCTGATGCCAGTGCCATCGCCGTGGGTGTGCCAGCCGGGCCGCCACCAATTACCAGATAATCATATTGCATTGTCATTATTCTCACGTCCCGTTGTTATGCTCTAACTAAAAATAGATAAGTAAAGCTGTAAACACGATCAGCTTTTTTATTAATAGCATATTGTGCACCCACTGAATTAGCTTTGAATGCAACCTGAGTGACAGTGACCGATATTTATTTAAATATGAATAATGTTAGAGAAGGGTTTTAGTGAAAACGATTTAGGCATGGTAGGACGAAGCGGGCTGATTTTAATTTTTATGCTCCCCCTTATACAGGGGAGGGAGCTAATACCTGATTTTAGAATGTGGGTATGTGTCTTATAATGAAACTCATGCATCCAGCTGCGAGCGGTTGAGCATATCTTTTGCATGTTCAATCGTCTGCGGTGTGATTTCAAGCCCGCCAAGCATGCGTGATATTTCATCGACGCGCTGCTCCATCTCCAGTGGAATAATTTTCGTACGGGTTTCTTTGCCATCACTGTGCTTATAAACCTGCATATGATGATGCGCCTGTGATGCCACCTGTGGCAGGTGAGTAATACAGAAAACCTGCCGGCTTTCACCCAGCATGCGTAAGTGCTTACCCACAATTTCAGCAATTCCGCCGCCAACACCGCTATCGACTTCATCAAAAATTAACGTCGGGATGCGCCCCATCTGTGCGGTAATCATCTGTATTGCCAGGCTGATACGAGCCAGCTCACCACCAGATGCAGTTTTGGCCAGGGCTTTAAACGCCTGGCCGGTATTGGTGCTCACCATATATTCAATTTGATCCAGCCCATATGCCGTGGCTTTGTCTTTAGTGGTTAACTGTATTTCAAATTTGCCGCCGGACATCCCCAGCGTTTGCATGGATTCGCTAATTTGCTTGTTGAGTTTTTTGGATGTTTTTAAACGCGAGCCAGTGAGTTTTTTAGCATGTGTAATATATTGTTTATTGAGTTTTTCGACTTCGGTTTCTAGCTGACTGAGATTTTCATCGGCATTGTCCAGCTCACTCAGTTCTGTGCTTAATGCATCTGCTAACTCAATTAGCTGGTCCGGATCGATATGATGTTTGCGTGACAGATCATGAATGACACCGAGGCGAGTTTCAACGTCTTCGAAGCGCTGTGGGTCGCTATTTAAATTGTCTTTATAATCACGTAACAGGCTGGCGGTTTCTTCAATCTGTACCATCGCCTCAGAAAGCATTTCAAATGCGGGAGTCAGGCTGTCATCGGTTGATAGCATCGCTTCTATTTTGCCAGCCTGTTTTGAAAGCTGTAAATGAATGTTGCTATCATCAGTATCATATAAACTGTCCAGTGCACTGGATGTGTTTTCACTAAGCTGGTCTGCATTGGCTAATGTCTGGTGCTCGTGTTGCAGTTTATCGGCTTCACCTTTTATTAATGCCAGGTCATCAAGCTCGCGGACCTGATACCGTAATAAATCCAGACGATCATTTTTATCTTTACAGGCTTCCTGCAATTCTTGAAGCTTGCGCTTTTTAATATTCCATTGATCAAATGTTTTTTTAATTTCAGTCAGTTGTTTTGTGTGTTGGCCGTAATCATCCAGCAACTGGCGCTGCATGTCCGGTTTCATTAACGACTGATGCTCGTGTTGCCCGTGAATATCCACCAGCATTTCTCCGAGCTGGCGCATATCCTGTAGCGGCACCGGGCTGCCATTAATAAATGCCCGTGAGCGTCCGTCTGCACCTAAGCGTCTGCGTAATAAACAGTCGCCATCTGCATCCAGCTCTTTTTCGGATAACCAGGTATTAACGCCAGCTAAATTTGAGATATCAAATTCAGCGCTGATTTCGGCTTTACTTGAACCGGTGCGGACACTGTCTGAATCGGCGCGGTCACCTAATAAAAGGCCGAGTGCACCCAGCAATATTGATTTACCGGCACCGGTTTCACCGGTGAGGGTAGTGAGCTTATTTTTAAAATCCAGATCGAGGTGATCGATAATAGCGAAGTTACGAATGCGAATATGGTTAAGCATTACAGTTGTTCACTCCAGTGTAATTTAGCGCGTAAAATTTCATAATAGTCATAACTTGCCGGGTGAATTAAAACAATATTACTGGTTTTTTTCTGAATAATAATTTTATCACCGGGCTTAACATCAAATGCGGTTTGCCCGTCAAAGGTAACCTGTGACGTGGACTGTTTGCTTTCACCGATAACAATTTCAACCGTGCTATCCGCATTAATAACTAACGGCCGATTAGTTAAGGTATGCGGGCAAATGGGTACAACAACCATGGCCTGTAGCGTGGCGTGCAGTAACGGGCCACCGCTGGATAATGCGTAAGCGGTTGAACCGGTGGGCGTCGATATTACCAGCCCATCTGCGCGCTGGTAATTAACAAACTGGCCATTGATATAGGTTTCAAATTCTATCATCCGGGCGACATCTCGAATGTGTATGACTACATC
>CAZHEA010000161.1:0-3201 GCA_964531165.1 uncultured Thiotrichaceae bacterium | reverse complement strand
ACGAAGTCGGCGCGTAGATCGGGGTGTTGATCGTTGGTGTAGGTGCTGGCGGGTTCTTTGCCAAAGTTAAAGTCGATACCGCGTATGACCATATTCATAGCGGCCAGTTGCCAGGTGGTGTGGTTGTATTCCTGCCCGTAAATAGAAACATCACCAATACGACCCTGATGCTCAGAGATAAAATGTTCTGACTGCACAAAGAAACCACCGGAGCCCATGGCGGGGTCGTAAACACGACCTTTGAAGGGTTCGAGCATTTGCACGATGAGGCTGACGATGGATTTAGGCGTGTAGAACTGGCCGCCCTTTTTACCTTCGGCCAGGGCAAACTGACCGAGGAAGTATTCGTAGACATGGCCAAGGATGTCTTTGCTGCTGAGTGTGGCATGGGTAAAGGGGATGGTGGCGACAAGATCAATAAGTTCGCCCAGTTTGGCCTGATCGATTTGTAACTGGGTGTAGCGTTTGTTGAGCACGCCTTTGAGTTTGGGGTTGTCGTGCTCGATGGCTTCCAGCGCATTATCGATAAGCTGGCCGACAGAGCGGATTTTTTTGGCTGTTTTGCCTTTACCTATTTCTATTTCGCCGCTGATGACGACTTTGTTTTTACTTTGCAGAAATTCCCAGCGTGCTTGTTGCGGCACCCAGAAAACATTGGCTTCGGCGTAGTAATCACGCTCTTCAAGTTCGTTGTTGATTTCTGTCTGGTATTCTTCGCTGTCTTCACCACCAAAATCTTCAGGATCCAGGAAGTATTCGTGATCTGGTTTTTTGAATTGTTCGGTGAGCTCACGACGGCGAATATCAAATGAATCGCTAACGTATTTCAGGAAGATCATACCTAATACAGTGTGTTTGTATTGCGAGGCATCGAGGGTGGAGCGCAGTTTATCGGCACTGATCCAGAGTTTTTTATCCAGGTCGTTTAGAAACTGTTGTTCTTCATTTGAGGTCATTTAAATTTTCACAATTTATTTAGTTTTTGTACATCAGCCGAAACTGAGCGATAGCGCCAGCCCCTGCTATTAAGCAACACAGCAACAGGAAATATTCAATTTTTGACTCATTTAGATACTGCTTATAGATAATCCCAGTATTCATTACATTTTTAAGAAAGAACCCTGGCTGCTGGCTGAGCTTTGTCAGAGTGGCATTCGGGTTATCACAAAAACCTGTTCATAAACCCCTTCCTGCCCAGGAAGACCAGCTCATGTTCATTCAATAAATCAACATGGCTGTTAGAATTGCCCATTGCAAGAGCTTGTTATTACTGGCGTTTTTCGGTAACACCTTGTAAGCACGTCAGAGCAACTATGTATTCTTTAACTTATTGGTTTATCTAAATATTTTCTGTTTATTGTCTACGAATATACTGTAAAGTCCCACATAACCCAAGGAATTAACGATAAATCGGTATTAAGGGAATATATGGCTCAGCACTACACCAGACCGTCTTTGTTATTCTGTTTCTCTAATTTTTCAATGAATATTATTGTAGGTTGGGCTGAATGAAATAAAGCCCAACCTACTGCACTTATTCCTGATTTAAAATTTCGATATACGCGGTATAGGCGAACACACGATTTCGCTTCTGGCCGGTTATTTCTTTTACTATATTGAGTTGTTGCGCTAATGCATCGAGCACCTTGCCGATGGTCGCCGCCGTTAAGCCGGTGAGTTCGATAAGTTTATTGACACTGGCGATGGGTTGCTCAAACAGGGCATCAATTATTTGCGCAGCTGAGCCTGCCTGTCGGCCTAATTCATTTACCCGCGTTTTATCTTCCTGCCGGAGTGTATGAAGTTGTTTGGCAGTATCGACGGCCTGATTGGCGGTTTCTGTTACTGCATCAACAAAGAACAATAGCCAGGCTTCCCAGTCACCAGTGAGGCGTACCTGATTTAACCGCTCATAATAGGTTTGCTGATGTTTTTTAAAAAATACGGACAGGTAAAGCAGTGGCTCATTAATGACTTTGGCTTCTACCAAAATCAATGGAATTAATAAGCGCCCTATTCTGCCATTGCCATCCATAAACGGATGTATGGTTTCAAACTGCACATGGCTGAGCGCGGCTTTAATTAATGGATCCGTTGCCTCAGGTACATCGTTGAGAAAACGTTCTAAAGCAGCCCAGCAATCCGCTATTTCATTGGCAGGCGCGGGAACAAAGGTCGCTTCATCTGGCCGGTGTCCCCCTATCCATACCTGGGTTTTACGAAATTCACCGGGGCAGCGGTTAGTGCCTCGACCCGAGGTCATTAATGCCCGGTGTAACTCGATGATTAAACGAAAGGTAATGGGGTGATCTTCACGTATGCGTTGAATACCTAAATTCAGTGCGCTGACATAACAGGAGACTTCCTGTACATCGTCCATCGGAACGCCGGGGACGGCTTCCATTTCATAGAGCATGAGATCACTCAGTGATGATTGAGTACCTTCAATTTGAGAGGACATGACCGCTTCTTTACGCACATAGCTGTATAGAAACAGGTGGGCATCGGGCAATAATGTGCTAATGGCATCTAGCCGCCCTAAGGCCAGCATGGCCTGATTGATTCTGGTCTGGAGTTTGTTATTGATTTCTAAGGATGGATTGGGGGGCAATGCATCCGGCACAAAGGCCTGGCAGGCAACGCCACCGGCTATCGCTGACAGGTAGTGGCCTGTTTGACCTCGGTTCATTTTTGCCCCTTTTATCTTAAAATAAGCCTGACTGTTACTTTACTTTATCACTAAAAATAAAATAAGACAGTAGGTTATTTTAGTTCCCCCTTCCCCACTGAAATGCGGGAAGTTCATTTATGAACTGGGCATCGAGCACCACTTCATTCCATTCCCCCTTTCCCTATTTTTTATATGTTTTAAATGTCACCCAACAACAGGACTGTGTTGGAGAAGATTTATGCATCTTAAATAGACATTTTCAGGACGTTATCCTTAGGCTGGTGTTACAGAAACAGGTAAGGCTAGAATGAAAACCGGTTTTATGGTGATTTATATTGAGAATATGACGGGTAATGTAGAAGTGTGCGAATAGTACAAATAATGCTTTTTATTCTGATTAGCCCGTATATAGAGCCGTATTATAGAGGAGAGATAGCTAGAAAAACATCCTTGTAATCAGTTGCTTATATAAATATTTGGCGGAGAGACAGGGATTCGAACCCTGGATGGGCTACAAACCCATGCTGGTT
>CAZHEA010000160.1:0-3242 GCA_964531165.1 uncultured Thiotrichaceae bacterium | reverse complement strand
GTGATGCCCTGGCCTAATGGACCGGTAGTGGTTTCAACGCCTGGCGCATAACCGTACTCAGGGTGACCCGGAGTTTTAGAATGCAGCTGACGGAAATTCTTAAGATCATCAATAGACAGGTCATAACCTGTCAGGTGAAGTAAAGAATAAATCAGCATTGAGCCATGACCATTTGATAATACAAAACGGTCGCGGTTAGCCCAGTCAGGGTTAGCCGGGTTGTGGCGCATGTTGTCGTTCCACAATACTTCAGCAATGTCAGCCATGCCCATAGGCGCGCCCGGGTGTCCAGAATTAGCTTTTTGTACTGCATCCATACTCAATGCACGGATTGCATTAGCAAGCTCTCTGCGTGATGACATAGGATATCTCCAATCAAGTTTTAA
Source organism: uncultured Thiotrichaceae bacterium (assembly GCA_964531165.1). Lineage (GTDB taxonomy): Bacteria > Pseudomonadota > Gammaproteobacteria > SZUA-229 > SZUA-229 > SZUA-229. Next base: position 2,856 of record CAZHEA010000160.1, on the reverse strand, counting down.
AATTTGCGTTACTGAGACAGCGCTCAGCAACAGGAATTCGTTTAATCAATTAACGGCAAGTATCAACGACTCGTGCTCGATTATTTAATCAGCCGCCGGGATTTCACCCACATTAATAAAGGGGCGCTATTTTCCCTTACTTCGAGTCATTCGGCAACTGTATAGTGAAATTAACCAGCGGATTATTCATTTCAAGGCTGAATCTGCCTCCCATCGACCCCGTAGAAATCAGCGTTAAAAGCCTATATTTCAATAAGATACGAGTTAATTCATTTGCCCCGCACCGCAGGCATTTTTTATTTACCTATAAGAAATATGATATGCAAACAGCTGCATTAAAACCCATGCATCTATAAAGCGACCACACCTCATCCTTAGAAAAAGCGGGACTGAAGGGGGATTTTATACCCCGGACTCACGACCAGACACCATAAATCAGCCATCCTTCCATTTAATAGAGCACCCCATACTGGCGACCTGCTCCGCCGGCCCCTTCCCCGTCTCAATCACCTGCTTCATACCCTCAAACAGATCCCGCTTAACATCTGCTGCTGCCGCTTCTTTACGGCTCTCATCCAGTCGGCCACGATACTGCAATTTCAGATCGGCGTTATAGCCAAAGAAATCCGGCGTACAAACGGCACCATAGGCTTTTGCCACCTGCTGGGTCTCATCCATTAAATATGCGAAATCAAAACCAAACTCCTCCGATACCCTGCGCATATTCTCAAAAGAGTCCTCTTCATACTCAGTCGGATCATTCGACATAATCGCCACCGTATTAACGCCCAGAGCCTTCAGCTCACGCGTGTCACGCACAATCCGTTCACGAATCGATTTCACATACGGACAGTGATTACAGATAAACATCACCAACAACCCTTTTTCACCAGCACAATCTGCCAGATTCCAGTTTTTACCGTCGACACCGGGCAATGAAAAATCAATCGCTGCTATGCCAAAATCACACACAGGGGGCTGTAAACTCACCATAATATTCACCTTATTTTTCAATTGACCGCTACTTTGCCACTCTTTATCCACCGGCGTAAACCATTATCCATCAGGGGTTTTACGTAAAAGCGCATTTATAGACATAATTTAATCATCGCTTTTATAGTCAAACGCTTATATGCATGCTAAAATTCGGAGTTCAGTTTTAAAACCTTGTAATCTTTAGCGGAAGAACATGAGTCAGCAAAAAAAGCAGCCCAAAGACCTGAAAACAAAGAAAAAAGCACCGGTAAAAAAAGCACCGGTAAAGAAAGCACCTGCAAAGAAAGCCAAGAAAGGGGTCAAAGCCAAGGCGGCAGAGTCAACACCTGTGCAAGCAGCGACGGAAGATAGCGGCAATGCACCAAAGGACCAGCAATCTTTGCTTAAACAGCTAATTGCCAAAGGCAAAGAGCAGGGTTACCTGACTTACGCCGAAGTCAACGATCACCTGCCGGAAGAAATTGTAGACCCGGAACAGGTTGAAGACATCATTAATATGATTAATGACATGGGCATCACCGTTCATGAAGTTGCTCCTGACACCGAATCATTAGTCCTGACAGATGCCAGCGCCACAGATGACACCGCCGCTGAAGAAGCTGCCGCTGCACTAGCCTCTATCGAAAATGAGTTTGGCCGCACCACTGACCCGGTACGCATGTATATGCGTGAAATGGGCACAGTAGAGTTATTAACCCGTGAAGGTGAAATCTCCATTGCCAAACGCATCGAAGAAGGCCTTAAGCAGGTTATGCGCGCTCTCGCAACCAACCCACGTTCAGTACATCAGGTTCTAAAAACCTACGAACTGGTTGCAGCAGAAGAAGCGCGCCTGACCGATTTAATAACTGGCTTTCGCAGTGACGACAGCGACGAAATTGCACAACCGGCTTCCGGCCCGGCTGATGAGCGCGATGACGATGAAGAAGAAGTTATCGACACCGGCCCTGATCCCGAGCGCGCCAAAGCACAATTTGCTTTATTAGATAAAGCCTATAAAAAGACCCTTAATGCGCTGGAAAAAAAGACCAAAACCATCAGCAAATGCCGTGAAGAAATGTCAGAAGTTTTTATGGAGCTCAAATTCCTGCCTGTCATTATTATTGCGATGACCAAAGAGCTGCGCAGCACCATTGATCGCGTGCGCACCCATGAACGTCACATTCTAAATTTATGCGTAAATAAGAGCCACATGCCACGCAAGGCATTTATTCAGTCATTCCCTGAAAATGAAACTAATCAGAAATGGATAGACCAGTATTTAAAAGGCCACGAATATTCTGAAGCACTGGGCGAATTTGCAGCAGACATTAAGCAAACCCAGCTGAAACTTTCTCTACTGGAAAAAACTTACGGCCTGGAAATAACCGACATAAAAGAAATCAATCGCAAGATGTCTATCGGTGAAGCCAAAGCGCGTCGCGCCAAGAAAGAAATGGTAGAAGCTAATTTACGCCTGGTTATCTCGATTGCGAAAAAATACACCAACCGTGGTTTACAGTTCCTCGATTTAATTCAGGAAGGCAACATAGGCTTAATGAAAGCCGTAGACAAATTTGAGTATCGCCGGGGTTACAAGTTTTCAACCTATGCAACCTGGTGGATTCGTCAGGCCATTACACGATCGATTGCCGATCAGGCCAGAACCATTCGTATCCCGGTTCACATGATTGAAACCATTAACAAACTCAATCGTATTTTCCGCCAGATGCTACAGGAAAAGGGCCGCGAGCCAACGCCTGAAGAATTAGCAGAAAAAATGGAAACGCCGGAAGACAAAGTTCGCAATGTATTAAAAATTGCCAAAGAACCTATCTCCATGGAAACCCCGATTGGTGATGACGAAGATTCAAACCTCCG
>CAZHEA010000159.1:0-3299 GCA_964531165.1 uncultured Thiotrichaceae bacterium | reverse complement strand
TACGCTCAATTTTATCGTATTTAATGTTGATGGTTGTCTTTATCGGACTGCAGGCGTGTAGTAGTAGCGGTTCGAGCAACGTAGCACCAGTGTTTACAAGTGGTGCTGCTGTCAGTGTTGCGGAAAATAATACGGCCACGGGTTACACCGCAGCAGCAACTGATGCAAACAATAATACCGTAACCTTCAGCTTAAGCGGTGGAACAGATCAGGCAAAATTTAGTATTAATTCTTCCAGTGGTGTATTGAGTTTTCAAACAGCAGAAAATTTTGAAGCGCCTACTGATAGTGATACGAATAATACGTATGCCGTTGATATCACGGCATCAGATGGTTCTCTTACAACGGTTAAAAGTATCGTTGTTACAGTAACCGATGTTGATGCAACAGGTTATTACGATATAACGGGAACGGCGACTGTAAAAGATAATGATACGACAACAGATTTAAATGTCACAGATTTACAGGCGATGATATCAAGCAACAGAATGATTATGTTGAGTAAAGCTACAGGCCTTGTTTATGACGGTACCATGGCGATTAATAATGACAATACCTATACCGCAACAGTGAAAGTTTACCGAGATGGTTTATTTCAAGAAGATGCAACTATCGCAGGCACGTTGTCAGAAGGTGCATCACTCTCAGGTACACTATCAGGTGGAACTAGAGCCGGTATTGGTACCTTTAATTTAGTTTATTCGCTGTCAGATAATACGGCATCAAATATAACGCGTGTTGAAAGCACAGTAAGTAATCCAAGATGGGAAGGAAGAATATACGGTGCAAATGATGATTTCCTTTATCAATTCAATGTTATAAGTCCAAATGTATTTGAGTCTTTTGATGCGGGTATTGCTGGTTTAGTTGATTCTTGTTCCTTTACGGGAACAATTACTCCAATCTTAAATACGAGTCTATATTTAATTGACGTAACTGATCTACATGAATCTGGAATAGCTACTTGTAACGACCCCGGTATAAGAGGAAGAACGTTTACTGGTTTTGCTGTTTCACGTACGGATTCTACAGCGGATGATGTATTGGTTTACGCGATTATGGATACTGCTTCAGAGTACGCTGTGATGACAGAAGCAAATTAAGTGCACTTTGTATTGTTGGCTGTAATTTGGAATATTTAGTTAGGATTTAAGTTCATGGTCTTTAGAAACAGGGATGTAAAAAATACAGTGTTAAAATGTAAATCTATCTCGGCAATAATATTTACGTTGTTAGCTGTATCTCCATGCTCTGTTTTTTCAGAGCCGGTGGGGGGAGATGTTGTTGGCGGCTCTGGTTCAATTAGTCAATCCAACCTTACGACCACCATCAATCAAACCTCACAAAATCTGGCGGTTAACTGGCAAAGTTTTAATGTGAATGAAAATGAACGTGTTCATTTCATCCAGCCAAATTCTTCCTCTATCGCATTAAATCGTATTGTCGGTAATAACGGAAGATCTATTATTAATGGTCAAATTGATGCCAATGGCCAGGTTATCCTGGTTAATCCAAACGGTGTTTTCTTTACCTCTACTGCCACGGTTAATGTAGGTGGTTTAATTGCTTCCAGTTTAAATATGACAACGTTTAATTTTATGAACGGTAATTATATTTTTAACGAAGTCCTCGGTACTGATGGAGTAGTCATTAATAGCGGTATTATTAATGCTTCCTTAGGTGGCAATAGGAGCGGTTAAATTATTTGAAAGTAAAATGTGGTTTGACCCTGACTGTATGATTTGACTCCGATTATTTTCGATTGATTAAATCAAAGGGAACATCTGTCACTTATACATTTTTTTCATTATATTACAGTCCCAGCTTCTCTTTAACGTAATTTCTGCAGACTCCTTAAATAGAGCATAACGATCTTTAGGTGAAACATTAAATAAGGCATGATATACATTTTTTACATCTTCTAATGCTTTTTGATGTTCTAGTTTATTAAGGTTATCTGCTATATAGTCTCCTAGCTCTTGGGGGGATAATTTCATGGTCGATGCTTTCTGGTAAATTAAACAAGCCGAGTCGAATCCGTTTTTTGCTTTAATGTTAGTGTTTATACTACAAGAAATTAGAAATATTGTAGTGAGTAATGCTGGGGTTTTAAAAAACATAATTTAATCTTCCTTGTTATATGAATATTAAAATGTTAATTTTATTATTCATAAAATCCGTTTAATTTGCAATAAAAACTTTAAGGGAATAAAGAGGATGAGTAACAGTAAACTTACAGATGAGGAAAAAAGAAAAATAATTCAAGATGTTTTAGGTAAAGACAGTAACGCAATTGGTAAAGATTTTCCTATGTTTAGTGCGCTAGCTGATTATTTAAGTACTACTAATGATGTATTGTCATTTGCTGAGCTTGTGCCAAGTTTCAATTCTTTACTGTCAGGTGCTGTAACCTCTACCGTAGTATCAACGGCTTCATTTATAGGTGTATTGTTATTTCCATTTGTTCAGTTAATTAACATAATAAATGCATATCAAATCGGCCATCGTATGTACTCATATCGCTGTGTCGCTTATACAATAACATCGTGGGCATTTGATAAGCCAAAAGTTCCCGGTTCGGCAAAGATTCTTTCTAATATTAACTCCGGTCCAATACAAAAGCGCGAATCGGCTACTAAGGAATATAATAAACTTTGGAAAGAAACTTCACTTAAAGTAGTAAATAATTTGAACATTACTTCAGCTCAGAAAAAAATTCCAACTTCACATTTAAAAGTAATATTCAGAGCATTATCAGGTAATCAAGCTGATAAGCTATGTGAGAGTATACTAATTCATTTTGAAAAGAATTTTGATAGTAATACCAGAAATATTTGGAAAAGCAATTATAAGATTAGGTACCCACAATAAAAAATACTAAATTTAAATTAGATTCATCTACTGTTTTTGAATTATTTATAGCTGTAGGACTTATTTTGCTGGGTATGTATGTTGTCACAAGTGAAAGTGTGATAATTCCTGGTAGAGTCAGCACCAATACATATCGTATCGAGCCGCCCGGCACCTTTTTTTTAGCAGGCTCAATCTTTTGCCTTGCCAGCACACTCATATTACTTACTCTAAAACAAGAAAAACACAATAAGTTACCTAGGATATTATTTTTAGGTTGTTTTGTTTTACTTGGTGTTAGTTTTTTTTATGGGGTTAAATAATATCGTCAAACGAATACAGAATAAATCATAAGTATTTTATTGCCAGTAGGAATTATAAGCACTAAATACATTGCTATTTGCACCAAAATTGGTCAAATAACACACATAAAAATGGCTTAATACGGC
>CAZHEA010000158.1:0-3433 GCA_964531165.1 uncultured Thiotrichaceae bacterium | reverse complement strand
TAAATATTTTAAGGTATATTGATGTTTCAAATTAATAAGTCACTGGCAAAAATTCGTTACAAACGTCTGTCTGTGCAATATGACTATGCGACTCGACGTATTGAACCTGTTCGTCAAAAAGCCATTGACTCTCTGCAGTTAAAAGCCGGAGATCGTGTATTGGATGTTGCCTGTGGCACGGGCAAAAGTTTTGAAATGCTAAGAGAAGCGGTTGGGCCGCAGGGTGAAGTGGTGGGGGTTGAGCTATCACCCGAAATGCTAAAAATTGCAGCTGAACGTGTCGAAGAAGCGGGTTGGGATAATGTGCAATTAATTGAGGCGGCGATGGAAACCGCTGAATTAAAGGGAGTATTTGATGCGGTGCTCTTTGTGTATACGCAAGATGTGCTGCAGTCGGAAGTTGCCTTATCTCGGATCTTTGAGGCAACGCGCCCGGGCACCCGTGTGGCTTCAACCGGGCTTAAACTATTTCCGTGGTATATCGGTATCGCCAATATCTGGTTGCTGGCGATTTCCTACCCTTATTTCACCACCTTTAAGGGGCTGGCAAAACCCTGGCAACCATTAAAACAATATGTTGAGCAGGTTAGCTTTCAGCTTACATTTATGGGAAGTGGCTATGTTTTTATCGGAAAGGTTAATCGCAAAGGTTAACCGGAAAGTATCGCTGAACGACTAAAAAATTAGTGCAGTTATGAAACTGCATTTTCAGCTTCCATCGAATTTTGCCAGTCATCAGGAAAATCAGTTAATGTTTCCTGATCGTCAGTTTCAGTTACGTGTTGCGCTGACCACCCAAGTAATGAGCTGGCCTGTTCACATCGTTGCCTTAAGTCGTTAAGGCTGTTTCCGCCCAGGTGCACAATGCCAAAGCGGTGGCTTCCCATCCACTTGAAATCCTGCTGCAGTTTGCTAAATCGTTTGGGAAACTGTATGAGTAGCCCGTCGGGAAATACGTTATAGAATGCTTTTTGCTGGCTTGCGGTTGGCATTGAAACGAGAGTGTTCGGATCAAACGTTCTATACACAACACTTGATGCATGTGTCGCGGTGGGTAATTTTACCGGTAGTGTTGCGGGGTTAATACCATGGGCTAACGCAATTGCCATTTCGTGCAGGTTGACGCCGTTTACACGTTCGTACAAATCAGAGAATTGTGCGGCCATGCGTGGATTGAATTCAATAATTTTAATTTGATTATCTCGTTCATCAATCACAAACTCCATGTTAAAGAATCCGTGTGTGAAACCGATGGCGGTTAGAAACTTATCAGCAATCCTCTCAGCTTTTAACTGCACCTCATCAGAAAGTTGGCTCGGGTAGTCCCAGCGCATAAATGCATCCGTACCCGGATACATGTGGGCATCAACAACTCCCATGCGGTTAATTTTGCCATCGAAGTAATAACCATCGAGACAGTACTGCTGTCCCGGTATGTTTTCCTCAAGTATTAGACTGTGTGCAGTGCCCGCACTGGGGATCCGTTCCATTAATATTTTTTCAAACGGTTCAACGAGGTGGCGAATGATCCAAAGCTCTCGCCGATCGAAGCGAGTATGCTCATGTAGCGCCTGATGATTCTCGACGTTTCTAGCCAGTACAGAGAAGGCGGCCTTAACCGGTTTTACGAAAATAGGATAATCGATTCCTTCTGGGATATTAGAGCCATAGCTGGCATTTAATCGGCTATAGGGAATATTCGCTTCGGGCGCAACACGTTCTAAAACCTCGCGTGCATACAATTTGTGTTGGCAAGCCAGTACCGCTTCGACTGAGGTGCCGGGCAATCCCAGCTTTTCCGCAATCAAGGCAGCACACAGTGCACCATACTGTTCATGGTTGCTCACAACAGCCTTAACACCCAGACGCTTGGCACGTAGTATTGCAAGTTGGCTAAAGCGATTGATATCAAACCATGCAAGTCGCAGATTACCTGGGAAGCTAAACAGGTCGAAACCCGCGCGGCACTGGGGCCACTCATCTAACAACTTTTTAAATTCGATCCGGTCCCAGTCATAATCAAAAAGTACTAATGTCTTGTTACGTTTTGTCATGAACTCCACCTGGAGAACATTGAAAACCTCTTATTTTGCCGACGTGAGTAAATATTTTTGATAAAAAGAATATTAGGTAACATGAAGCTTTTTAAGCACTCGCTTGGTTATCGGACGAAACTATAATAGATAATACAATGCCCGCGGCGTCTTGCCTAGCACCAGCATGTTTTTGATTAAGTGATGGGTTTGTAATATTCAGGATGGCTGGTTCAAACTGGACGTTTAGACAAACGTATACTCTACTGGTTCCCTGCTGATATTCTCTGCTGGGGTCCTTTGCTGGGGGTCAGGCCTTACATTTTACATCGTGACATTTGACATTGTGTAATATACAGGCGTAATTTTAAATGGAATTAATAATGGATAATAGCCATGGCCAGGCCACTGCGGATAGAGTTTTTAGGTGCGTTGTATCACATAACGGCAAGAGGTAATGCGCAGGGTGATATTTATGTATCAGATGAAGATCGATTAAAATTTTTAGCGCTATTAAGTAACACCTGTAACCGAAGTGACTGGTATTGCCATGCTTATTGCCTGATGTCTAATCACTATCATTTACTGATAGAAACGAATAAGGCGAGTTTAGCGAGAGGAATGAAGTATCTTAATGGAACCTATACTCAATATTTTAATCGAGCGAATAAGCGAGTAGGCCATTTATATCAAGGAAGATATAAAGCGATATTGATACAGAAAGAAAACTACTTATTAGAATTGTCCCGATATATTGTGCTGAACCCCGTACGAGCGCGCATGGTGAGATCAGCCAAAGACTGGCCGTGGAGTAGTTATCGAGCAACCGTAGGATTGTCACAGAAGGAAGCCTGTTTAACGACAGACTGGATTTTATCCGCATTTGCAAAAACACGTAAAACCTCGCAACAAAAATATCGTGATTTTGTAAAAGCCGGAAGAAATCAGCCATCACCTTGGGCGCAGCTGAAAAATCAAATTTATCTGGGTACAGATGAATTTATAGACGAGATGCAGTGCAAGCTCGGCCCAGAGCAATCATTAAAAGATATCCCCAAAAAACAAAAACAGCCCTCGGCAAAACCGTTGTCCCATTATGCAAAAAAATATAGACTTCGTGATGAAGCAATGGCGCATGCCTATTTAAGTGGTCATTACACACTAACTGAAATAGGTATGGAGTTTGGTGTGAGTTATGCGACAGTGAGTCGTGCGGTTAATTGCTTTGAAGCCAGTGTGAAATGTAAGGCCTGACCCCGATAGACCGACCCATAGACCAGACCCCGATAGACCATTACCCAAAATTAAGTGATTAAGAAGATGAGTAGAAATATTGAGCTATTAGCGCCCGGTGGCGATGTTGAAGCGATTAAAGCCGCCGTTATTGCCGGTGCCAATGC
>CAZHEA010000157.1:0-3484 GCA_964531165.1 uncultured Thiotrichaceae bacterium | reverse complement strand
GTACCAAGTTTTTATTTCGTATTCGTAAAGGGGTGTATCGGGTGCATCCGGATGTATTAGATTATAATTAAATTTATCAACCGGTAGGCCGATAAATATGTGGCAATATTTTAACTTATTTTAAGGTAAATATGCCAGGGTGATTTTTTAAAATAGCATTACAAAAAAACGTTGTAAAGATATTTGTTATAAATTATGACAATTTGGTTAAAAATCGATTTTTAATTGTTTTTTGCTTGACCTGTTATAACCAATCCTCTATAAAATTAGTTACTGAAAATGCAAAGTAACCAGGAGGTGATTTCCGCCAGACCGGATAAACAGTATTCGTTATTTGAGTTGTTTAACTAATTATCGAAAGGTGTCATATGGCTAGACGTTCTTCAGCACAAAAAAGAGCTGCGAAGCATGCAAGAAAGCGCATCTCTAATCCATCGGTTGTGGTTGATATAAAATCACGCAACTCATTCATTGAAACACAAACCATCACGGCAAAGGCCGCTCCGCCGCTACAGCCAAAAACTTCCTCTCAAACACATTATATCGCAGCAATAAAATCCCATAAATTAACTTTCGGTACTGGCCCTGCAGGCACAGGTAAAAGTTATGTGGCGGGTGCCATTGCCGCAGAAGAGTTAGAAGCAAGACGTATCGAAAAAATTATTATTACCCGGCCAGCGGTTGAGGCGGGTGAAAATATGGGTTTTTTGCCCGGTGATTTGCAGGAAAAATTTGATCCGTACTTTGATGCATTTAGAGATTGTTTAAATGAACGGCTCGGCAAGGGTGCGGTTGAATGTGGTTTGAAAAACAATCGCATTGTGGTTTCGCCTTTAGCGTACTTACGGGGTAAAACATTTAATGATGCTTTTGTAGTATTAGATGAAGCGCAAAATTGCACTAAAGCCCAGTTGAAAATGTTTTTAACCCGCATTGGTGAAAATTGTCGGGTGGTGGTGAATGGTGATATTCGTCAGTCTGATATTGGCAATCAGTCGGGGTTGCAAGATGCCATTAATCGTTTAGGGCACCTTGGCTCGGTTTATGTGCATACCTTCGAACATGAAGATATTGTACGTAGCGGGTTGGTTAAGGACATTATCGAATGTTATGAAAAATAGTGATAACTGAATAACTATAATAATATTGTAGTAATATTAACAGGGTGCATTTATGCATCCTTTATTTTTTATGGGTATTGCATAAAGATGAAATACCCATAAATATAATTAAAGAGTGGCGCACTTATGTGCCTCGCTACTGTTTACGTTAACGTAATAACCCAAATAAAAAGACATTAAATTTATGGGAAGATATCGCGCTCCTGCCAAAAAAGGCTCACCTTATATTACCGCTGAAGGTATGGCTGCACTAGAGCAGGAGCTGGATTTTTTGTGGAACAAACGTCGTCCGTTAGTTGTAAAAGCGCTTTCAACTGCTGCGGCTGAAGGTGATCGCTCAGAGAACGCAGAGTACATTTATCGCAAGAAAGAGCTGGGGGAAATTGACCGGCGTGTACGGTTTTTATCTAAGCGGGTTGATGAAGTTAAAGTAGTGAGCGAAACACCGAAAAAAACCGGGCAAATATTTTTTGGTGCGTGGATTGAGCTTGAAGATGATGAAGGGGAGTTATTGCAATACCGGATTGTTGGACCGGATGAGTTTAATGCGAATAAAGGCTTTATCAGTATGGACTCACCGGTTGCGAATGCGCTGATGAAAAAAAATAAAGGTGATGACGTGACTGTTAAAACCCCGGGTGGGGTGATTAATTATTATATTAATCGTGTGCAATATATGGCATTTGATAATTGAGCAGGGTCTAAGTCTTTAATATCAAGCGCTATTGCTGAAAATGATAGCTTATGTGCTTCCATGCATGTAGGCACTATCTGTACTAAAAAACGTGAGGGTTTTTGGTGTCGTCGTAGGCTAACAACCTGTTAGATACCGGTGGCTTATTTGCGTCCATTCTTGTTAATTTGCGGACAATAGCTTTTGACTTTTGTTGCGAATAATCAGCTAAAGTTTTCCATGTATGTGACGCTATCTAGTAATAAGCTAATCCCAGATGCACCTATGTCCAGACTTTCTATCTTTCTGATGTGTTTATTTCTGTCCCTCAATCTGCCCGCCGTGCAGCGCTTTCATTCGACTGTAGAAGAAGCCACCTGGCATGTGCACAGTAGTCCGATTTATTGTGAGCTGGTGCATAATATCAGCCATTATGGTAACGGGCGATTTGTGTTCTCTTCCGGTGGAGAGCTGGCATTTCAGCTTCATGTGCTGGAGCCTGCGCGCCGTGAGAGTGTTGCCAGCCTTTATTCTATTGCGCCGTTCTGGCGTTATAAAAATGAAAAAGAACTGGCGCAGCTAACTATCTCAAAAGGTAAGGTACCGGTGTATGTGGGCGGTGATTTAGCTTATCGCATGCTCTATGAATTGCAGGAGGGGCGTGATCCGACGTTTCATTATAAAGACTGGGCGGGTTTTGTTGATGATGTATATGTATCGGTCTCGTCGGTTAATTTTCATCAGCAGATAGATGAGTTTAAGCGCTGTATCAGTAATGCCCTGCCTTATGGCTCGGACAAGGTGAAGGATACAGCGGTTTATTTTGACACAGATAAGTCTAAGCTAACGCGTGAACAAAGCCAGAAATTGAGGGAAATCATCCTCTTTGCGAAAATCGACAGGAGCCTTAAAATTGAGCTGAAAGGTCATGCCGATGGACGTGGGCGGCGTATCTATAATAAAAAACTATCACTAAGAAGAACCACGGCGGTTGAAAAATATCTTATATCCAACGGCCTGTCCGCTGCCCAGATTAGTTTCAGGGCACATGGAGAGAGTCGGCCGTTAGACACTAACCGCAATTCACGTGGGCGTAAAAACAATCGCCGGGTTGATGTTCTTATTAAGCGCGAGTAATTGGCTGATATCAATCCAATAAATTCAATTCAATAAAGACGCTTTTTTAAAACGATTAAAAGCCCCACGCAGGCCAGTCCTACGGTATAATAGCCGCCCATTTTTAACGCGCGCGGAGAACACATGACCAAGGTAAACAAAACCAGAGTAAATAAAGTCGTTTTAGCCTACTCGGGCGGTCTTGATACATCTATTATTCTGAAATGGCTGGAAGATACCTATGGTTGTGAAGTGGTCACCTTTACGGCAGATATCGGGCAGGGTGAAGAGGTGGAGCCAGCGCGTGCCAAAGCTAAGGCAATGGGTATTAAAGAGATTTACATAGAAGATCTGCGCGAAGAGTTTGTGCGTGACTATGTGTTCCCGATGTTTCGTGCCAATGCCATATATGAAGGCGAGTATCTGCTGGGTACTTCTATTGCACGGCCTTTAATTGCTAAGCGTCTGATTGAAATTGCCAATGAAACCGGTGCCGATGCTATTTCCCACGGAGCAACTGGCAAGGGGAATGATCAGGTGCGTTTTGAGCTGGGTGCCTATGCACTAAAGCCTG
>CAZHEA010000156.1:0-3569 GCA_964531165.1 uncultured Thiotrichaceae bacterium | reverse complement strand
GCATAACAAACTCATCCAGCGGGACTTTTAAACCTGTCGTGGCTTTTGCAAAAAAACCGCAAAAGCCACGCCAGCTTTAAAAGCCCCTGATGAGGGCGTTAGGCTCGTGTATGACTGGGAGGTATTGTCAATATCAACCATGCAGAAATCTGTTCTGAACAAAGGATACCCTGATGGCTAATGGTTTAATATTTGATTTGGATGGCCTTTTAGCAGATACGGAGAGTATTCACTATGAAGCTTATAGGGAAGTTTTATTAGAACAGGGTATTAATATTACAAAAGGGATGTTCATTGATAATTGGACAAAAAATGGAAGAGGAATTAAAGAGTTTTTGATACAAATTAATTCAACGGCAGATGCCGATTTTATTCGTGAAGAAAAAGCCCAGCTCTTTGATGCTATGGCAAAATACAGACTTAAAGAGATGCAAGGTGCTACATCTCTATTATCACGTTGCTGTAATACCTATAAAATGGCTTTAGCAACTTCATCAAGAAAATGTGCAGCAGATATGGTGCTAGGCCACTTGAAAATGAAACGTTATTTTGATGTTATTCTCACGAGGGATGATATTTATTATCCCAAACCTAATCCAGAGATATTTATAAAGGCTTCAGAAATAATGGGACTAAATCGTAGAGAATGTATCGTAGTTGAGGATTCCCCCAAAGGTATATGTGCTGCAATTGCTGCTGGAATGACCGCCATAGCTATTCCAAATGAATACACTGCTGATAGTAGTTTTTCCGATGCTACGTTAGTCCTACAGACACTTGATGATATTACCGATGACTTACTATCTCAGATTTAATGAAATTCTAGAACTATAAAAATTAGGTGAGTTACTAAACATGAATGCTAATGCGAAATCAAGCAATAAGACTTGGGTTAAAATTATTCGCGAGTTAGATACGAATCTTAAATTGTTTGGTCTAATTGCTTTGATTTCAAATGTTGGAATATTTGGAGGAATTCCTTTAGTACCTGATGAACATCGAATTTACGCTTTTTCTATTGCTGTAATATTTATAGCTATTATTTTTTTTGGGATGTTTTATGTTCTACATAAGGATAAAAGTAGTAACAAAGAGGAAAGGTCTTTACCGAAAACTACCGAAGAAAATATACCTTTAGTAAATGGAAGCTTGCATGGAAGCCTTAAAGGACCTCGTGAAATAAAAAGACTGGAGATACAATCTGATGGAAATTTTACACTGGATATAAGAGCATTTAATGCGGCACTAAAAAGAATGTCAATCTCTAATAATATTCATGCGATAGATATCGGGTGTGGTGATGGAAACGTAACATTTTCCAGGTTTTCTGAATACAAAGTATTTGAGAAAGTGTACGGAATTGACAAGGATACAGATACCGTAAATAAGGCGATATTGGCTAATAAGGATAAAAAGATTTTTGATTTTCGAGTATTCGATGTAGAAAATGACGGGCTCTCTAACTTCATTAAAAATCTTGATCCTTCCTTCCATGATGGCGTGGATTTAATCTTTTGTACGTTATTATTGTCACACCTGAATGACCCACAAAAACTTGTTAATAAAGTAAAAAGTATACTTAAACCCGGTGGGGTGGTGATATTTCGAGGGTCAGATGATGGCACGAAAATATGTTACCCCAATCCAGGTGGGTTACTTGAAAAGGTAATTGATCTGACTAAACGAATCCCAAGTGTTTCGGACAGAGAAAACGCAAGAAAGCTATACAAGCAATTACTACAAGCAAAGTTTAAAAATATTGAAACCTTTTATCACGTCCGTGACACTGTTGGTAAAACTACAGAGGAAAGGTCTAAATTCTATTACAAAAGTTTTTCTTATCGAAGTCGTTACATTGATTTGGCTATAGATCAAGGGCATGATATCGCTGCTGTAAATGAGCTTAGGAAAGCATTATCAGATCTTGAAGATCTGTTTAGTGAACAAGATTTCTATTATATGGAAATGAGCTATATTTTTATTGCATCAGTTTAATTTAATTTCCACCTACTTAAAAAGGTAAAGCTATGAGTAAAAGAAAAGCATTGATCATTATGGACTTCATAAACGAAATAGTCCATCCAGAAGGAAAGTTCAAAGGTAAAGGATATGCAAACTATGTAGAGCAGAATAATACCATTGAACATTTGGGGGTCGCGATAGCTCATGCAAGAAATAATGGGTTCTTGGTGATATTTGTCCGAGTGGGATTCTCTGAAAATTATAATGAGCAGCCGAAAAACTCTCTATTATTTGGAAAAGCACATGAATTTAAAGCGCTAACATTAAATACGTGGGCTACTGAAATTCATTCAGGTATAGATGTTAAAACTGATGACTTCTTAATAACAAAACATAGAATTAGCCCATTTTTCGGCACACCGCTTGAAATTTATCTTAATAATAATGGCATTGATGATGTTTACCTGTGTGGCGTTTCTACTGACTTAGTTGTTGAGAGTGCAGCTCGAGATTCTCACGATAGGGGGTACAACGTCTATGTGGTTTCTGATTGTTGTGGGGCTGGTTCTGAGGATGACCATAATAAGGCGATATCTACCATCAGCAAGATATCCAACATATGTTTATCTTCAGATCTCTAATATGCACCTGTGCTATTTCAGAAGGGACTAACTCAGTTTGAAATCGCCACCTGTGGTATCGATGAATCTGAGCCTTTCGCAATTTAAGAATAAGGGCGCAAAATATGGGTGATAATAACTATGATGTTGGAACGCCCGTCTGGCGAGAAGATGTGGCAGATGAAGTGGCTGAGACACTTATTGAAACTGGCTCTTACATAGTTGATTTTTCTCTACCACCAGAACAGTGGTTCAAATGGAAGAGTGGTGTTATTGCTCCCTGCTACTGTGATTGTAGGGTTCTATCGAGCAGCTACAAGGCTAATTCAACCGTGATTAAACATATGGCAAATCTAGTTAGTTCTGAATTCCTTGATGCAGAACTGTTAGCAGGGATTGCCGCTAGCGGTATCACTTGGTCTGCACAGCTAGCTTCGTCTTTAAAATTACCTTCCTGCTTTGTTAGAGAAAAACTAAAGGGGCATGGAGTGGGAAAGCATGTGTGTTGTAATCCAAAAAGACGATCAAAGGCGATAATTGTAGATGATTTGTGTGCTAGTGGAGCATCTACGAAAAGAGCTATTACGGCACTTTCCAGCGAGTACGAGATATCTGTTATAGGGGCAGTCTCGATTATTAACTGGGGGTTTGAATCAATGTGGAAAAATGTTGGGCCTGAATTAAATGGCCCTATCTTGTCTCTATGTGGCTATAAAAGCTTACTTAAGGCGGCTAGGAAAAATAAAATGATCTCTGTAAAACAAGAAAGTTTACTGCTTGAGTTTTATCAAGACCCTTTCTCATTTGATTGGAAGGTATAGCCTAACAAGGCCCATTAACGCGGACATTTTACCGCGGCGTTTAGCTTGCGTATTCGCTTCGCTCAATTTTACGCAAACTAAACGCCGCGGTAAAATGCCGGTTATGGGCGACGTTAGGCAAGCAAAAATATTGGGCGAGCGGGAAAGTGTAAATGTTTTACACTAA
>CAZHEA010000155.1:0-3706 GCA_964531165.1 uncultured Thiotrichaceae bacterium | reverse complement strand
AACCGGATAATAAAAAATATTTCGGTATCCGGCGCGGCACCTGGATTAAAGCGGAGCTTCGCCGTGATATAAATAATGCAGAACCGGGTGATGTGGAACTTTACCTGTCACAGGAAATATATGGCACAAAACATACGCTTCCGATTGATACACAGCTGTTTGCAAATAAAGGGCTAAACACCGCGACCCAGCGCCTTGATATGTTAACGACTTATGCCATTACGCCCGCCGGGCGCGAGTTTGTTTTAAAAGCACGTATCTACGATACATCAAAAATATCAGGCCTTGTCGGCATCATTGATGCGGATGACAGCAAGATTGCGGAGCGAGGCGCGACTTCCAGTTTGGCAGCGCTTGGGACGGGTGTATTAAATGAAGTTGGCGGCGGCAGTGTTGTCGGTAATGCGTTGAGCAAAGGCGGGCAGTCGATTATTAATGATCAGAGCAATGCATCGAAGCTTGAAACGCAGCAGCAGATTACGATTTTTGTCGCGCCGCAGTCCATTCTGCTCCGGGTTGAGGAAACGTTTTAATTTTATTCAGTCAAAAAGAATCATTGCAACATTAAGGGGCAGTCGTTTCATCTGCTTGTCTTTCTACAATAATTATATGACGATTTTATAATTACTTTATGAAGTGCATTTTAATATCTTCAAGGCAATTCGAAACACTTTTTGACTGAAAGTCTTTTGCAATATCCCAGCAGTTGATTTTTCTATTAGTCCTTGGGTCAATATAATATTTTAATGGGTTGCCACCTTTTATCAGCATTATTTCAAATAAAACTATTTCATCTAACTCTGCTGAAAGCATCATAGATGTATAACCAGGTACAGGGCTGGCGTATTCAATGTTAGGATCTGCACCAAACTTCAGGAGTAATTTGGCAATTTCACGAAGATTGTGTAGCTTCATGTTTGCTTTTATGTTCTTAGTCATTTCTGATTTGGTGTAAGACATAAGTTTATTAAAGGCGCTGTCATTTCGCATATTCATTATGGAGTGTTTTTGCTGATCCAGCGTATGACCTGATAGACCATTACTATATCTGCGATGAGAATCTAAAACCTCTGGTGTTAGTTGCATAGCGTCTTGATTTTTCCAGAACTTTTGCGGATCTTTAATCATACCAATATATTTAAGACAAACATTAAAAGCTGTTTGCTCGTCGGTTTGTCCACGCCCGTTTGGATCTGAGCCCATGTCCAATAGTAGTTTTACGATATCGGGTCTCCCTGTCTCTACAGCCGATATAATGGGTAAGAGCCTTCGTTTATCAGTTCGTCTATTTAATGTTTCGGAAGTGTGTTTGTGCTTGATAAATAGTCTAAACAAACGATCATCTAATGATTGGCATGGAATACTAGTGACATCTAATGCCCCCAGCGCCATAAGAAGTGGTGAGTCACCTGAATCGGAAAAAACATTAACGTTTGCGCCATTTTTAAGTAGTTTTTCAACGATATTCACCTTCTCTATTTGAGAAAACCACACAAGCTGTGGAATAGACTTTTTCCATGTACTACCCACTTTAATTGTACGATTCGGATATCTGTAATCTGGTTTTATTGATTCTATATCAACAGTATGCAAAGGCCCCATTCTCGGCACCTCATGAACGTACTTAGTTTCGGTGAAGAGGCCTCCCTTTGGGAAAATAGTCTTAAACTGTGACTGCCAAAGGGTTATTTCCCAATTTTCAACGATGTCTGATGCTTTAAATGACTTTGACTCTCCCTTAGCTGATGGTAAATCATACTTAAAAACAACACTTGCATTTTTTAGGTGTTTTAAAAAAACTTTATCAGGGGGGAGAATGCTAGAGGCAATCACCAATGCTTCATTAATGATCTGTTCTTGAACGAAACCCGCACGAAAAAGGCAACCTTCAAATGCGATTTTATAAAGTTTACGAGATTTTTTTATGTTGCCAGCTAAGGCGTTCCACCTCGCTTCATGCCAGTCTAGCCAATACTCTGTGGTTTTATTTTTGTCTCTATCATTAAGGTATTTTCTTACGTTCTGGATTTTTGAATAAAGCTGATCTTTATCGCTTTCTGCTTTAGGTGTTGTTATTCGCAGTCCCTGCTGAATATCCGCAATAATAGGTAAAACATCAGATATTCCTGCCTTAAATTGTTCTTGAGCGCGCCTGATATTGGTGTGCATGTCGGAATCTGCATTAGTGCCACGTAATCCGAGTCGAATAGTTTTAGTGAACTGATGGTTTTCAGCATATCTATCGCTAAAATCAATGGCCCGGGCTATAAGTAATAAGCCTCTGACGCGAGGCCAATTAATGTTCTCTGGGTACGGCCCATTCGACCAATCTTGTAATAGATAAATATACTGACTAGATGGGATATCAGCCCTCCGGTGCCACGCAGATATTCTGTCTTGCTGCTCTTTATTAATGCCGTGCAAAAAACCAGGCCATCCACCTTCATTAGCAATTAACCAGTCGAGTACGACCGTCACTGAACACTTACTATCGGTTGTTAGTACGCCAGGATCAGGTCCGCCTAATTTCTTATAAATATCTATAAGTAGATTGCCTGCATATTTGTAGAAAAAATACTGCAAGAGCATAGGTCGCATCTTGTCTCTTGCAATTCCATCCGCTGGCATATTTCGTATTAGTTGAACGTAATCAGAAAACAGATGTTCAACGTTCTCAACTATTATTTTGGCGATGTCTGGGCTAGTGTATTTTTGAATAGGATCATGAATGGATTGATTTATTAGTTCATCTATAAGTCGGTAATCGACATTTGTTTCTAAAGCTTTATCGTCCAATGTTTTATTGGTGTTTTTGATATCGAACGCAGTAGTAATAATACGAATTATTTCAACATGTGTTGGGTATGGTGGTAAATTTTTACACGGCATAATAGCTCCCTTTACAGGCAATGTGATGTACGTCACGCTTAAAATTGCTGAAAGAGCGTCTATCACTTGGAGTGCCAGGAATGCTCAGCCTGAAACCGTTAGGTGAAATGATTGCATCATGTTTCTTGCCTGATCGATAAATCCATCCTAGTTTTAATAAATCTTTCACCTTGTTATTTATATCTTTGTTGTTGCTGTATCTTTTCATGGGGTATTCCTTCTTATGAAGGGGTGAGAATATTTCTCACCCCTCTAACTTACTGGAAATTTTTATATTTATTTCCCTTTTGTAGGGCCATTTCCACGGCCACCACCAGATGGATTACCTGTTGTGCTTGGCCAGTTGCCGCCAGACCCCTGCTGATTTGAAGAGCCACGTCCGCCACTTCCACTTGAGTTTGATTTTGTCATAAAGTTACTCCTAAATTAAAATTACCCGTTATTGGGAGATTCTAATGTAAGAGGATTTACTCTTAACGTCAGCAGAGCCAGTGGCGACAAAATTTCTAATTTTGCATAAAGTTAATGTCAGATTGTGAAAAAGGGTGCGCAACATTAGTTTATTATGATGATTATCAACTACTTATAAGAGGGATATGGAGTGTAATAACCAATGTCGGTTTTTTGATAGTGATGGCTTTATTTTAGCTGAGATGATTTCACCAGCGATACCCTCTTGGTGTTTTGCGTGACTATCTATTCAGAAAAACAGTCGAAATGGGATAATTATTGCTCAATATATACGTTATAGTCTAATATATAGATAAATATATCTATTCAAGTATCTATTCATGAGAAGTCAATTAGAAAGCTTAAT
>CAZHEA010000154.1:0-3718 GCA_964531165.1 uncultured Thiotrichaceae bacterium | reverse complement strand
TTTCCCTGTCTGAAAGGGAGTGGTAAATCACGCTTAACTGCATTTTATTTTTAATCGCGCGAATAATTTGTGCCAGCACTTCTTTTTCAGGCAGACGGGCAGGGAGCGGTAGTTTGTCTACATTGATGCCGTATACATTATTGTCCTGTGATGGGTTATCAATTGTGATTAGATTATTGGCAATCATTGGCAATACGGTTTCAGGGCTTATATCAGCAAATAATGCTGTAAATTTTTTGCTGGGCACAAAACCAAACACACCGGGTTCGTAGGTGAGGTTGCCTGGTGCCAGATCATTGTATTGTTTCAGGTCTTTTGTGGCGGCGGGGTCTGATATGCCAAAAGCCTTTGCCAGACCACTTCGGGTAATTATGCCGGTGTAATAAGCCATGATTTCAATAAATTGAAGTCGTTGGCGTGTCGCCCATTTGATTTCATTTGCCAGTTTTGCTTTTTCCACGATATTTCCCGTTAGTTTCCAGTGTTTATTTTACATGCAAATAAATACCATGTTTATAAAATATAATAGGTGATAAAAAATATCTACATAATAAAAACAATTGACATAGAAAAAAGTATAGCCTATTCTTTACCTCAAGTTAGCTGTTGGGCTTTTGATGTTTAAGCAGTGCATTAAATATGAATGAAATAATTACCTATCGATTAAATTAAGGGGAATAAAAATGGATGATAATAAAAAGATGGCGCTAAGTGCCGCATTAGGACAAATTGAAAAGCAGTTCGGCAAGGGCTCTGTCATGAGAATGGGTGATTCAACAGCATCAAATATAGAGGCTGTATCTACGGGTTCTATCGCTCTGGATGTGGCTCTGGGAATAGGCGGTTTACCACGTGGCCGAGTTGTTGAAATCTACGGCCCAGAATCCTCAGGTAAAACAACGTTGACTCTGCATGCGGTAGCCGAGATGCAAAAACTGGGCGGCACTGCGGCGTTTATCGATGCAGAGCATGCGCTAGATCCTTCTTATGCTGAAAAGCTGGGTGTAAATATTGATGATCTTTTAGTATCTCAGCCTGATACCGGTGAGCAGGCGCTGGAAATCACCGATATGCTGGTGCGTTCTGGTGCGGTTGATATTATTGTTATTGATTCCGTGGCAGCTCTAACACCCAAAGCTGAAATTGAAGGGGATATGGGGGACTCACACATGGGCTTGCAGGCGCGGCTTATGTCTCAGGCTTTGCGTAAATTAACCGGTAATATCAAGCGTTCTAATACGCTGGTTATTTTCATTAACCAGATTCGTATGAAAATTGGTGTCATGTTTGGTAATCCAGAAACCACAACCGGTGGTAATGCGCTTAAGTTTTACGCATCTGTGCGTCTGGATATTCGTCGTACTGGCGCTATCAAAAAGGGTGATGAGATTGTTGGTAATGAAACTAAGGTGAAGGTGGTTAAAAATAAAGTAGCGCCTCCATTTAAGACTATCAATTTTGAAATTCTCTATGGAGAAGGTATTTCCCATGAAGGTGAGTTAATTGATCTGGGCGTTAAATGTAATATTGTTGATAAGGCTGGTGCGTGGTATTCGTATAGTGGTGATCGCATTGGTCAGGGTAAGGACAAGGTGCGTACCTTCCTGAAAGAAAACCCTGCTATAGCAGATGAAATTGAAGCAAGAATAAGGGAAGAGCTGATGCCAAAGGTAGCGGGTGATGAGTTGAAGCAGAAAGAGGCTGCGCCTGAAGCTGAATTGGCTGATTCGTAAAAGATTAATAACCATACAAACAAGTATAAGGAAAGGTTGACTCCCTCTCCCTCAGGGAGAGGGCTGGGGTGAGGGTGGTTTAAATACTGTGATAATCCACAATAAAAACCAAAAGCCCTAACTCTCCCCCCAGGGGAGAGGGGATTTTCTTTGCATCTTTAAATAAAACTTAAGTAAGCATCACTAGATTCAGATGCCTTTAACTTTAATATGCCAATATGACTCGTTCAATAAATGAAGTAGCAGTAGGTCTTTTAGCCAGACGAGAGCACTCTGTTCTTGAATTAAAGCAAAAACTCAAACAAAGAAGTTTCTCAGATGATGAAATAGAACAATCGATTGAACGATTGCTGGCGAATAATTTGCTTTCGGAAGAGCGTTTTACCGAGACTTATATTAATATGCGCAAGCACAGAGGATTTGGGCCTTTGCGAATAGCGAATGAACTTAGGGAAAGAGGCGTTGATGCGGGTTTGATTGAGTCGCTTATGGATAAAGAAAATAACGAATGGAAGCTGGTAATGCGTCAACAGTATGAGAAAAAATATGGTGATCGGCCTGCTGAAGAATATGCGGAGCAGGTTAAGCGGAGTAAGTATTTGCAGGCTCGTGGCTTTCCTTTAGATTGGGTGTTCAAGCTTAATGCTCTTGATGAAGAGATAAGTTAAAGACTTTTAAAAACAATAAGATAACATAAGTAGTTAATGTAAATTATTATGATGACGACAGCTGAAATCAGACAGAAATTTTTAGACTTTTTCAAAAGCAAAGGCCACGAAACCGTTGCTTCCAGCTCTTTAGTGCCGGGCAATGACCCAACCCTGTTATTTACCAATGCAGGTATGGTGCAGTTTAAAGATGTATTTTTAGGTCGTGATAAACGCAGTTACACCACGGCAACATCGAGTCAGCGATGTGTGCGTGCGGGTGGAAAACACAATGATCTGGAAAATGTGGGTTACACCGCTCGCCACCATACCTTTTTTGAAATGCTGGGTAACTTTAGCTTTGGTGATTACTTTAAGCGTGAAGCGATCTTTTTTGCCTGGGAATTTTTAACCAGAGAGCTGGGGCTACCAAAGGAAAAATTATGGGTTACGGTCTTTGATGAAGATGATGAAGCGGCTGATATCTGGTTAAACGAAGTCGGTGTTAACCCAGAGAGTTTTTCTCGTATTGGCGCAAAAGATAATTTCTGGTCAATGGGGGATACCGGCCCCTGCGGTCCCTGTACTGAAATATTTTATGATCATGGTGCAGATATTCCAGGAGGCCCACCGGGAACACCCGAAGAAGATGGAGATCGTTATATTGAAATATGGAATCTGGTTTTCATGCAATATGACCGGGATAAAAAAGGCACATTAAATCCATTACCCAAACCGTCAGTTGATACAGGTATGGGATTAGAACGTCTGGCGGCTATTTTACAAAATGGTCACAGCAACTATGACATCGACCTGTTTCAAAATTTAATAAAAGCAGCTGCAAAAGAAACTGGCACAACGGATCTTACAAACAGTTCATTAAAAGTAATATCTGATCATATTCGTTCCTGCTCATTTTTAATTGTAGATGGAGTGATGCCTTCTAATGAAGGTCGTGGTTATGTGTTGCGTCGTATTATTCGGCGCGCATTACGTCATGGTCACAAGCTGGGGCAAAATGATTTATTTTTCTATAAATTAGTTGCGTCTTTAGTCAAAGAAATGGGCGAGGCGTATCCTGAATTAGCCAAAGCACAATCCAATGTTGAACATATTTTAAAACTGGAAGAAGAACGTTTTTCTGAAACGCTAGATCATGGAATGAAAATACTGGAAGAGGGCATAAGTAATCTTTCCGGGAAACAAATTCCAGGCGATATGGTGTTTAAACTTTATGATACCTATGGCTTTCCATTTGATCTAACAGCAGACATTGCGCGTGAGCGTGGTTTAACTGTTGATAAAGATGGTTATGAAAAAGAAATGCAGGTACAGAAA
>CAZHEA010000153.1:0-3762 GCA_964531165.1 uncultured Thiotrichaceae bacterium | reverse complement strand
TTTCAGCAGAAATGTGATTCAGAATTTCACTTTTGGTTGGTGGCTTTTTAACAGCTGATGCTGCTACTTTTTTCTTGGCTACTTTTTTCTTTGCAGCTTTCTTTTTAACCGCCATACTAGGACGCTCCTAAAGTTGTTTATTTTATCAGTTAAGATGAATAATTATAAAAATTATTCAATAGCTGGATTGTTAGTGCTTTTGCACTGTAATACAAGGGTTTTATTTAAAAAGTTAAAGAAAAATGCAGGAATTTACTTATATTACAGCATTTACCGTTGGATTAATGGGCGGAGTGCATTGTGTTGGCATGTGTGGGGGTATTGTGGGCGCTTTAAGTTTTGCCAGCCATAATAAACCAGACCACCCTGGGAATCGTTCGCACAGTTCATTGCTAGCGTTATTACTGGCCTATAATTTCGGTCGACTGTTTAGTTATACTCTCGCTGGGGGGTTGATGGGAGCGGTCGGCTGGCTGCTGAGTGTCTGGAGCAATATTCAGTTAATGCAGGTTTTATTACAGTTTATTGCGGGCATATTTATGTTAATGATGGGGCTGTATATTTCAGGCTGGTGGATGGGTCTGGCTAAAGTTGAAAAAGCCGGAGGCGTTATCTGGAGAATTATTCAGCCCATGGCACAAAAAGCTTTACCGGTGAATTCACCGGTAAAAGCACTTTCATTAGGACTGCTGTGGGGGTGGTTACCCTGCGGGCTGGTTTACAGTGTTTTAGTGTGGTCAGTGTCGGCGGGCAGTTTTCAGCAGGGTGGACTACTGATGCTGTGTTTTGGTTTAGGTACCCTGCCGAATTTACTCGCTATGGGGCTGTTTGCTAATCAGTTAAAACAGTTTGTGCAAAAGCAGGCGGTGAGAAATCTGGCGGGTGGGCTGGTGATTTTGTTTGCGTTGTGGAGTTTGTTTCTGGCAACCAGATTGTTGGTTAAGTTGTAGAAATTATCGACAAAAAGATTATCGCAAATGAACGTGAATGCACTAAATGTTGTGGTTATATTGATATTTTTGAATGGTCAGTGATGTTCGTCTTTTATTTTTAAAACATCCGGTATCTGTTTCGGCTTACAAATTTTAAAACGCTTGTCTCGGTTGCTTTCTCCGCTGATTAATTCAACCTGTGATTTGCTGACTTTAAATTGCTTTGCCAGAAACTTTATTAAGTGCCGGTTGGCTTTGCCGTCTACCGGCGGGGCGGTGATACGCACTTTAAGGCAGTTGCCCAGTACTTCACTGAACTCATCTTTGCTGGCTTTGGGCTGGGCTTTTATGCGCAGTAAAAGATCGCCATTGCGCCATTCATAAAACACGGTGCTTAGATGTTGATGCCAAACACAGTTGCAAAAATATAGCGTACTGAATATTGCACGAACATCAGTGTAATCATCGCAAAGATGGGGGAAATATCCATGCCGCTAATGGGCGGTATTAAATTTCTAAAATGCTTTAAAATCGGGTTGGTTAAACTGTTTAACAAGCTTACCGCTGGATTGTGCGGATCCGGATTTACCCAGCTTAAAATCGCCTGAATAATAATCGAATACAAAAAAATGCTGATGATGAGTATCAGGGTTTGTCCCAGGGCGATGATGCCAATTGCCAGAGCATCGACAGTTTGATACACCAGCATGACCTTAATCGCGATGACTAAATAGGCCAATACAAGAGTGGCAGCATCGATGCCACCAAAACCCGGTATAATTTTTCGTAAAGGCAGTACCGGCGGGTTGGTTATTTTAACAATAAATTGTGAAACCGGATTATAAAAATCGGCACGTACCCATTGCAGCAATAAGCGGATAAGCAGTGCAGTTGCATAAAGTTGAAATAGAATATCAATTAAAAAAACAAAAGGGTTCATGTTTAGTCGTTTCCTAATTCGTCAGCTAGTTCGATGGCGCGATCGTGTGCAGCGGTGAGTGCGGTACTTATTATATCGGCGAAATGCTGTTTTTCAAATGAGGCAATGGCTGCCGCGGTGGTGCCACCTTTAGAGGTGACGTTGGCGCGTAAGGTTGCCGGGTCATCTTCGCCTTCTAAGGCCATGCGCGCTGCGCCCAGTGCGGTTTGTTTGGCGAGCAGGCCGGCGGTTTGTTCATCCAGGCCGAGTTGTTTACCGGCGGCCTGCATGGCTTCTAAAAATAAAAAGAAGTAGGCCGGGCCGGAACCGGAAACAGCGGTGACCGCATCGAGCAGGGGTTCGCTATCAACCCATAATGTGATACCTGCTGCGCGTAAAATTTGATCGGCGAGATCTTTTTGTTCGCTGCGGGTTGCGGTATTGGCAAATAAACCGGTTGCCCCCGCCTGAATTAATGCCGGGGTGTTGGGCATGCAGCGCACAATAGCCTGACCGTTACCCAGCCAACGATCAATGTCAGTTGAGCGAATGCCGGCGGCAATGGAAATAATCAGTGGGTGATTTTTTTGAGCCGTGTTTTTTAATTTCTCACAAACACTTTTCAGTATCTGCGGTTTTACCGCCAGTACCAGTACGTCGGCTGCCTGAATCGCTTTGAGATTATCGGCTTCGGTATGAATCGAAAACTGCTGCTTCAATTGATCAAGCTTTTGCAGGTCCGGGTCGGTTACGGTTATTTTCTTGGCGGGATAGTGATTATTAATTAAGCCGCTAATTAAACTGCCGGCCATATTGCCGCCACCGATAAAGCAAATGTGATGAGTCATATTGTTTCTATTATATTGTAAGGGTTGGTTATGTCGCTTCTGCCTCTTTTGCTATGAAGAGGAAGCTAGCGCTATTGTATATTAATTGCTCGTGCGCGCGCCAAAAATTGCCGTTCCAACTCTCACCATCGTACTGCCTTCGGCAATGGCTGCCTGCATGTCATTGCTCATGCCCATGGATAAGGTATCGAGCTGCGGGTGCTTTAGTTGCAGGCGTTGCAGTACCGTATGCATTTGCGCAAAAGTTTTACGTTGATCCTCGAAATTATCGGCTTTAGCCGGAATGGCCATCAGGCCGCGTAATTGTATATTCGGTAAGTTGATAATTTCATCAACGGCGCCATTGATGTCTTCGGGACTAAAGCCGGACTTGGACACTTCGTGACTGATATTAATCTGCAGACAAATATTTAACGGTGCTAAAGACGCATCTCGTTGCCGGCTTAAGCGATGGGCAACTTTTAGCCGGTCAACGCTGTGAACCCAGGCAAAGTTTTCAGCGAGTTCACGGGTTTTGTTTGATTGTATCGCACCAATAAAATGCCATTCGATGCTGAGGTCCTGTAAGTCATTGATTTTCAGTAGGGCTTCCTGCAGGTAGTTTTCACCAAAACAGCTTTGGCCAGCGTTAAAAGCCTGGCGTATATCTTCAGCAGATTTGGTTTTACTAACCGCCAATAGTTTCACTTCGTGTGTTTGTCGATGATACTTTTGACAGTATTGTGAAATATTATGCTGGATTTGCGCGAGATTATTTGCAATATTGCCTGAGTATGGGGACGGCATTGATTGAAGCCTGCTAAATTATTGACTATAAATAGAATAGTATCGTAGTTTACTCATAATCGATATCAATCGATATAATGAATCTTAGCCATATCCGTGGTTATTAAATACACTATTCGATAGACGAGTATAAACAAACAGCACTCATATCTGGGCGATGCTCAGATACTTAGAGTCGAGAACGCCACAACTTATCTCTGTGGAGTTTTTAAGAGGAGATTAAATGGATATTGCACAATTACTGGCGTTTGGTGTGAAAAATGGTGCATCTGACTTA
>CAZHEA010000152.1:0-3776 GCA_964531165.1 uncultured Thiotrichaceae bacterium | reverse complement strand
TTGCAAACCCTTTACGATCGTTACTTTATTCATGAGGGCGATATTCGCATGGAGTTACCCCAGGCATTTTATATGCGGGTGGCGATGGGGCTGGCAACTAATGAAATAAACCGTGAAGCACGCACCATTGAATTTTATAAATTATTGTCGTCATTTAATTTTATGAGTTCAACGCCAACACTGTTTAACTCGGCAACTTTACGCCCACAGTTATCCTCATGTTACTTAACCACCGTGCCGGATGATCTGGAAGGTATTTACAATTCATTTAAAGACAATGCGCTGTTGTCAAAATTTGCCGGTGGCCTTGGCAATGACTGGACACGGGTGCGCGGTTTAGGTTCACATATAAAAGGTACTAACGGAAAATCACAGGGTGTGGTGCCATTTTTAAAAGTCGCAAATGATACTGCAGTGGCGGTGAATCAGGGAGGCAAACGAAAAGGTGCAATGTGTGCCTATTTAGAAACCTGGCATGTGGATATAGAAGAGTTTTTAGACCTGCGTAAAAACACCGGCGATGATCGTCGCCGTACCCACGATATGAATACCGCAAACTGGGTGCCGGATTTATTTATGAAACGCGTAGTGGAAGAAAAAGACTGGACGCTATTTTCACCGGAAGAGGTTCCCGAACTGCATGATCTTTACGGTAAAGCATTTGAAGAAGCCTATATCGCCTATGAAGAAAAAGCGACGCGCGGCGATATTAAATTATTTAAGACCGTTAATGCCGCAGAAATGTGGCGCAAGATGCTGGGTATGTTATTTGAAACCGGCCATCCGTGGATTACCTTTAAGGACCCCTGCAATGTGCGTTACACCAACCAGCATGTGGGTGTGGTTCACAGCTCTAATTTATGCACGGAAATTACATTGCATACCAATGATAATGAAATTGCGGTGTGTAATTTAGGCTCGGTCAATCTGGCTGCACATGTCGATGAAAACGGTTTGAATATGCAGCTGCTGGAAGAAACCATTACCACCGCAATTCGCATGCTGGACAATGTGGTGGATTACAATTACTACTCTGTGCCTCAGGCCCGAAATTCTAATTTACGCCATCGCCCGATTGGCTTAGGTATTATGGGTTTTCAGGATGCGCTGTATAAATTAAAGCTGGCTTATAACGGAGAAGATGCGGTTGAGTTTGCGGATACGTCTATGGAGGCGGTCAGTTATTTTGCGATTAAAGCTTCATCTGATCTGGCGGCGGAGCGTGGCCAATATTCAAGTTATGAAGGTTCATTGTGGAGCCAGGGAATATTACCGATTGATTCCAGCAATAAAATGATAGAAGAGCGCGGTAATTACATCGAGTGTGATACCAGTACAAGACTAGACTGGGATAGCTTGCGCGAAACTATTTTAAAGCAGGGTATGCGTAATAGTAACTGTTTAGCGATTGCCCCTACCGCAACCATTTCTAATATCTGCGGCGTGAGTCAATCTATCGAACCTACCTATCAAAATATGTATGTTAAATCGAATTTGTCAGGTGAGTTTACGGTGGTGAACCCATATCTGGTTAATGATTTAAAAGCTTTAAATTTATGGGATGAAGTGATGGTTAATGACCTGAAATATTTTGACGGTTCTGTTGCCAGCATTGATCGCATTCCCGATGATTTAAAAACGCTGTATGCCACCGCATTTGAAATTGATACCCGTTGGTTAATTGAAGCGGGCTCGCGCAGGCAAAAGTGGATAGATCAGGCGCAGAGTTTAAATTTATATATGGCGGAACCGTCGGGTAAAAAACTCGATCAACTTTATAAGTTGGCATGGGTGCGGGGGTTAAAAACGACATATTATTTGCGTTCGATAGGTGCAACTCATATGGAAAAAACCGTGGGTAATACAGAGTCAGTTGAGCAGGAAGCTCCGAAGGTGTGTTCTATTTTAGATCCGGATTGTGATGCCTGTCAGTAAAAAAATATAATGATTTAAACTGTCATCCCGAATGCTTGTGTCGGGGGTGACAGGAAAAAATTGTAGGTGCGAATTTATTCGCACTAAAAATAGATAAAGCGCTGTTCGAATAAATTCGAACCTACAGATACAAAGGTAACCACCATGTTAAACTGGGATGACCCAACCGCCGCATTTACTCATCCACAAAGTGCGCAAACAGAAGACAAAAAAACTGCCGAAGCTGCTCATCATGTGGAGCAGAGTTTAAACACAAATTTATCTGCAAGTGAGTTGCTTAAAGCGAGTGACTCATCCCCCATTATTGTGTCGGGAGTGGAGTCGGCCATACAGCCTGCCATGAAGCCAGCCATGAAGCCAGCCATGAAGCCAGCCATGAAGCCAGCCATGAAGCCAGCCATGAAGCCAGTAAGGGCAGATGATAAACGTGTGATAAACGGCAAAACCGATATCAATCAACTGGCACCATTTAAATACCCCTGGGCCTGGGAATTCTGGCTCAACGCAAACCGAAATCACTGGACGCCATTAGATATCAATATGTCTAAGGACGTACACGATTATCAGCACCGCTTAACGCTAGAAGAAAAACATGTTTATGAAAATGTTCTGTCCTACTTAACGACTTCTGATATTTTAGCGATGCGCAATATCGGCCTGGCGG
Organism: uncultured Thiotrichaceae bacterium; assembly: GCA_964531165.1. Lineage (GTDB taxonomy): Bacteria > Pseudomonadota > Gammaproteobacteria > SZUA-229 > SZUA-229 > SZUA-229. Next base: position 1,177 of record CAZHEA010000152.1, on the reverse strand, counting down.
TAATGGAAAAAATGACGGCACCTGAATTACAGATTTATCAGGCACGGCAGGTTTATGAAGAAGCTTTGCATACCTGGACTTATCAGCATTGTATAGAATCAATTGGTTTAGATCAGGGTGAAATTTATAATCGTTATAGAGTCGTGCCGGAAATTAACGGCAAGATACAGATGGCGAATAGAAAAATGAATTCGGTGTTACGTGCCGATATTGATTTAACCGATAAAGATGAGTTGGAAAATTTTGTTATGTCCTATTCATTTTTCGCGGGCATATTTGAAGGCTGCTGGTTTTACAATGGCTTTAGCCCTATTTTTGCATTACAACGCCGTGGTTTAATGACTGGCACCGCAGAGCAGCTGCAGTATATTATGCGCGATGAAGTGCTGCATTGTGCATTTGGTATTCGGGTGGTGAATCAAATTGTCACAGAAAATAATGTAAAGTTAGATCCGAAAGCGATTCAGGATATGTGGCTGGAAGCGGAAGCCTGTGAAATTGATTATGCCAATTATATTATGCGTGACCCCATTTTAGGTTACACCGCTAAAGATCATGTGGCGCAGTTTCGATTTATTGCAAATCGTCGTGCAAAATCACTGAAACATGCAGAGCCCTTTCCCGGTGCAGAAAATACGTTGGGCTGGCTGGACGAACAGGCCAATATGCGGAAGGAAAAAAACTTTTTTGAAACACGGGTAACCGAGTATCAAACCGGTGGTGCGCTGGAGTGGTGATTGATGTTCTGATGTCAGCAGTCAGCGTATTGTCAGGGGTCGGAGTCAAATTTGATTTATGAGCTTAAACGATCCTGCGAAAGGGCTGGATCAAATTTGACTCCGACCCCGGTTGCGAAGGCAGATTTTACAACAATTTGATTAATTTAAAAACAGATAAAAATTACCGATGCTGTTGAGCACGGCGTTTTTGAATTTTATTATCTTTACGGCGTTTATTTGTAACCGCAACTTCAGAGCCAATATGCTCTTCGCCGCGCACCTTCGCTAACTGCATCTGTTTTTCTCGTTCCATAAATCGTCTACGCTGTTCGTCCGTTTTTTTGTCAAAACAATGGGGGCAGCAAACACCCTGAATGTACTTGTCGCTTTGTTTGTCATTTTCAGTAATCGGTAAACGACAGGCATGGCACTGATCGTAGCTGCCTTTTTCCAGTGAG
>CAZHEA010000151.1:0-4023 GCA_964531165.1 uncultured Thiotrichaceae bacterium | reverse complement strand
GTTTTTCTTCGCTCATGCTGGCATCATTCTGCCAGGCTTCGGGTACCATCATCATTACCGCTTCCTGCAGTGAGCGGCCACCCATTAATAAAAATTCTAAAACGTTATCAAAGCTGCCGGAGTCAGATACATCCGGCTCGATAACCGGTAAAACGCGCTTAATGTCATCACCGAACAAATCACTTTTTGCGGTGCCTTCACGAGCCGACATCCAGTTAGCATTACCCAGCCGCGTATTGATTTCACCGTTGTGGCTCATAAACCGTTTTGGCTGTGCACGATCCCATGAAGGGAAGGTGTTGGTGGAGAAGCGTGAGTGCACCATTGCTAAATGTGCGGTGAAATCTTCTGCATTTAAATCTGCATAGAAAGGCATCATCTGATCCGGATTCAGCATGCCTTTGTATACGATCACTTTGGTCGACAATGAGCAAACGTAATACAGTTCACGCTGCTTGATGTTTTCATCGTTGCGGATGGTGTGTCCCGCATCTTTGCGTACTATGTATAACTGGCGCTCGAAATCTTCGGAGGAGACTCCATCGGCTGCGGCGACAAACAGTTGCTCCATATATGGCTGAGCTGAACGGGCAGTAGGGCCTAAATCAGCCTTATCCGCATCAACCGGCAACACACGCCAGCCGATAAGCTTTTGTCCCGATTGTTCAATCAGCTTATTAATCAGGTTTTTGCAATGAGTGCGTTCCGCTTCGTCCTGCGGTAAAAACACATTACCCGCGGCGTACTGACCTTTTTCAGGTAAGTCCGCACCTAAATCCTGTTTTGCTACACGAATCAAAAAATCGTAGGGCAGGCTGGTCATTATGCCCGCGCCATCACCGGTGTTAGCCTCACAGCCACAGGCACCACGGTGTACCATACGCCGCAGAATATGATCCGCATCTTCAACGATCTGATGGCTGGCCTGGCCTTTGATATGGGCCACAAAGCCTACACCGCAGTTTTCCGTTTCATTTTCAGGGTTATATAACCCGTGTTTGTTCGGTCTGGTGTACTGATTGAAGATTTGACTGTTACTCATTACCTGCCTCTTAGTACCTGCTAAAACTTATATTTTGTCAGGTATTTCATCAATTTAGCTATCCGGAAAATCACCGCAGAAGGCGCGGGGGTCGGACAAGGGGTCGGGTATTTTACAGTAAAAGGCGACTAAAACAAAGCGGTGTGAGGAGGATGATGAATACAAGGGCAAAGCGGTGTTTGAAAAGGATGTTGCAGCCATAATTGCAGCGAGAATTTATCCGTACCAGCCTGTAATGCACGGCTCTATTTGCGAACAGATGGGGGCGAACTGATGACATGCCATGTAATGCGAGCATTATATGGCATGTCAGTTTTTCCGGTTTATGGCGGACTTAATGTGAGTGATATTCAATCATGATAAAAATGAATTATTCACCCAGTTTCCATAAGCCGGTTTCTTTTAGTGCCTGTGTGCATTTTTTATTCAATTTACTTTCATTTTTTCTAAGGCAGCTAACTATACGGCCTTCACCTGGTTTGGTATTAAGGCAGTACTTATCTGCATCGGCTTCACAGGCTTCAATAGAATGCTCTATTGCCAGCGCACCCATTTCTACAGCCATAGCGGCCTCAAGAAACCCCAGTTTGCAGCTGGTGGACAGGTTGTCTTCATAAGCCATCAGGCACATAAATGACTTTTGGCTATTAAGAGGCAGGCCGGGGCATAGAATGGCAGCATCTGCATTACAGCTTAAAATTTCCACATTAAAAACAATAGGGTTTTTAGACAGTTTTTCAGATAGTTTATTGCTGTCTGCTATGCTCGCACCGGAGAACAATATAGTGGTGAGGATAAGTGCTGATATAGTTGTAATCATATTCATTTTAATTTCTCTTGCTAGTAATCAAGGGGTAATCGACCGGGATACAAATTACATTAATATGAAGTAATCTGATTTCGACGATAAACTATATATTAATTTTGATAGAATGAAAGAGTTATAGTTCACGATTTATAGCGGGGTTAAAAGTTAACAGCTGAAAATTAAAGTGCCAATGAATATGAGTATAAATTTTTGTATCAGCTGTTATGTTTCTGGCTGGATGCACTAGCCGTGCCCGCAGTGCGGCAATAAATCTGCATGAGGAAAATTCTGCAATTTTTATTATCAGTGCGCGTCCTTGCGTAATAAAAAATTTTGTGAAAAAGTATTTTTTTAGTTCAATTAGCCGTGTTTATTTTTTTTTATAAATATTTTCATAACAGTAGTTAGTGGCTTCAACAAAACCATCAACACTGCCGCAGTCAAAACGTCGGCCGTTAAATTTGTATGCCATTACGCAGCCATTTTTCGCCTGCTCTTTAATGGCATCGGTTAATTGAATTTCACCACCGGCACCGGGTTTAGTGTCACGTAATAAATCAAAAATATCCGGGGTCAAAATGTAGCGTCCGATGACTGCCAAGTTGCTGGGTGCTTCATCGGCAGGTGGTTTCTCTACCATGTCTTTTACGCGAAAAATATTGTCACTAACCATCTCGCCGTCGATAACGCCATAGCTGCTGATGTTTTCCTTGGGGACTTCTTCAATCGCAATAATGGAGCAACGGAACTGGTTATATAGGGCCACCATTTGTTTCATTACACTGTCTTCACCAGGTTCGGTGATGCATAAATCATCCGCTAAAATAACACCGAATGCCTGATCGCCAATCATGTTTTTACCCGCGAGCACGGCGTGGCCTAAGCCCTTCATTTCTTTTTGCGGAGTGTAGGTGAAAGTGCAGTTGTCTAAAAGCGTGCGGATTTCCGCAAGCTTTACTTCTTTGCCGGTGCCTGAAATTTCAGTTTCGACTTCGTAGCTAATATCAAAATGATCAGCTATGGAGTGTTTGCCGCGACCGGTAACGAATGCGTTGTGGATCATGCCTGCATCTAAAGCTTCTTCCACAGCGTAGTGAATTAAGGGTTTATCTACCACCGGCAGCATTTCTTTAGGGATAGACTTTGTTGCGGGTAGAAAACGGGTGCCGTAGCCGGCTACTGGATATAGACATTTTTTGATCATGTGAAGAAACCCTTAACGTAAAATAATTTTATTTGAATGAGAGTTTACGATAAATGAAATCATTAGTCTTTCGTCAAATCAGTTGATTCGACGAAACACCGGACAGGTAAGCAAAATTAGCTACGATTGATGTTTTCTTAGCACGCCCAGTTTTAATGCGCCCAGACTTAATAGACCGGATAGCATGAGCCAGATGGCTGCGGGCAGTGGAACTGGCGAGATATTTGGGTTGCCACTGTCAATCGTGATTCCGTTGCCTGAGCTGGCATTGCCACCTGGATTGCTTGCGGATGAGTCGGTTAGAATCAAGGTGATTGAACCGTTTGCGCTGATATTTGCGTTGCCTGCGGTCTCAATTGTTGGTGCGATAAAATGCAGATCTGACGAGTCGGCAAATAAGTTGCCACCGATAATAATGCTTTGCTGTGCGTAAATATAGACGGGGCCGCTGCTGGCGATGTTTAGTGTTGCTCCATCGGCAATGCTGAAATTGATAAAGTTATAAATATTATCTGTGCTGCTGAATAAGGTGTCATTGCCGTTGAGTAAGTTAAAATCGCCATCTACGCCGGTGGAGGCAGGCTGAGGAATACTTGAAGCATGTGAATTAAAAGCCAATACACAAAGAAACAGGAGGGAAGCAGAAAAGCGAAGCATTTTTTTATCCTTAAATTAATGATTATTATGATTTTTTTAGTATTGTAAATATTTTTATAAAATATTCAATGTTAATTGTTTGAAATAACGGAGAGGTGAAATACTGGTATGAGCATTTTAGGATATGTGAGGTGCTGGATAGCACTTCTGCGCTAATGTATTTGGGGCGTAATTTATGATACTGCTTACTGGGTTCACGTGCTGAATCGACCAAAGCTTTTACATTGTTCGGATTAATGCCATGGGTTGTAATGCAGGGGTCGGAGTCATGCTTGTGAGAGGCTTGCAGGAAACAGTTTGTATTACAAGCAT
>CAZHEA010000150.1:0-4097 GCA_964531165.1 uncultured Thiotrichaceae bacterium | reverse complement strand
CTTTACAGCTACTGGCAAAAGAACTTCGGTTTATCGACCCTGTAACAAATTTACGTAGAACTTTCAGTAGCAACGCGAATCTGCTATTCGAATAAGGACTAAAAAAGGTCAGCTCTATATTAGAAACAATTGTTCTCTGACCCTGTTTTTTCACTTTAATGCCTTCTAATTTGGGCTATAATTAACCTAACAAATAACTATTAGGCTTAATAAGGTTTCTAATAATGTCTAAAAAGTCACTTTTACAAAGTAATCCTTATCTTAAGGATCCAAATAAGTATAGAGACTCCCTTATCATAAGTGTCTCTAGCTCTACTGCTATTGAAACCTCTACTTCTACTACATCAGTTGCCCGTTCACTAAGGCATGTCTTAGACGACTCTAAAAAGTTAAAGAACTCTCGATAACCTTTGTAAATAGCTCTTCCATCGGTTCATAGTTTCTGTCCATCCCTTCTTGAATAGCCGCAAAATATTCCTCTTTAGATTCTTTCACAAAAAGATCGTAATTCAATAAAGGCAAACCAGCTTGTAGCGCCATTAGTGTAATTAAAATGCGTCCTAATCGACCATTACCCTCTCTAAAAGGGTGCATCAATTCAAACTCTACGTGAATTTCAGAAAGAACTTTAACTACTGTTTGTTTATCCATATCCACACAAGGTGTATATTCTTTCAAAAGTTTTTCAAATTCACCCATTAGGTAAGGCACTCTATTCGCCATGGCAAACATAAAATCTCCTTTACTAATGTTTACCTGGCGCAATTCTCCAGCCCATTCATAAATATCGCCTAACCATAGCTTGTGCATATAGTAAATATCATCGGCTGTAAAACGATGTTCAGCATCATACTCATTAATCAGTAAATCAAGAGTTATAATAAGCGCCTCTGCCTCAACTTGATCCATATCTACTGTAGTTTTTATACCTAGTAGGTTTTTTAGCACTTCATCATTTGACCCAGGCTCATATTGCGCTTCTGTTAAACCTGAAACGTCATAGCGATCAACCATTATTTACTCCTAGCACCTCTTCCACACTACGAAACTCCTCCAGTGCCGCTTCTAACTGTTCTACAATTTCCTGAGCCAGTACTTCGGGCGCTGGTAAATTTTCAGTATCTTCTAGCGAATCATCTTTCATCCAGAAGATATCTAAATTGGTTTTATCTCTGGCGATAATTTCATCGTATTTAAATGATTTCCAGCGTTCGTTCTTTTTTGATTCTCGGCGCTTGCTTCTATCGTCTGCTTTGTAGAGTTCTATGAATTCGTTGAAGTCATTCTTTACCAGGCGTTTTGTTTTTAGGGTCATGTGCACATTAGTGCGGAAGTCGTAGATCCAGATCTTTTTGGTCCAGGGTTTCTTTGATGCGGGTTTGGCGTCGAAGAAGATGACGTTTGCTTTTACGCCCTGTGCGTAGAAGATGCCGGTGGGTAGGCGCAGTATGGTGTGGAGGTCGGTGCGCTCCATTAGGGTTTTGCGTACGGTTTCGCCTGCGCCACCTTCGAAGAGTACGTTATCGGGTACAACTACAGCGGCTTTTCCGTCGATTTTTAACATGTTGGCGATGTGTTGTACAAAGTTGAGTTGTTTGTTTGAGGTGGTGGCCCAAAAGTCTTCGCGTTCGATGGTGAGTTTTTCTTGTTCTTTTTTACCGGTTTTCTCATTCACTACGGTGATGGAGCTTTTTTTACCAAAGGGTGGATTGGCTAATACCATATCGACACGGTCATCCCCTACTTCTTTAGCTAAGGAATCTGTAGCAGTAATAGGGCATTCGTCGCCACCAATACCGTGCAGGTATAAGTTCATGGCACATAAGCGAACAACACCATCTACTATATCGTTACCCCGTAATGCATTATCTTTTAGATGACGACTTTCCTTTTTTGAAAGCCCGCCTTTTTTATTTGCCATGTAATCGTGAGCGGCCAATAAAAAACCACCCGTACCACAGGCAGGGTCAGCCACCGTGTCCGTGGTGCCGGGTTTCATAACTTCTACAATCGTCTGGATTAATGGTCGCGGTGTAAAATATTGACCCGCTCCTTTCTCACCCTGTGCACTTCGTTCCAACAAGCCTTCATAAATTGCACCCTTCACGTCAACCGGTAAGGTAGACCATTGTTCCTTGTCCATCATTTTGATTAAACGTTCGAGTTTGGCTGGGTCTTGAATTTTATTTTGCGCTTTACGAAAGATAGTACCTAACATACCCCCTTCTTTTCCAAGATTTTCTAAGGTATGACGATATTGATTTTCTAAATCATCACCATCTAACTTAACTAACTTGGCCCAGGTATATTTCCTGGGTACTTTCGTTTCTTGACCAGCCTTTTGTCTTTCATCGGCCATTTTAAGGAAAATTAAGTATGTTATCTGTTCCACATAGTCGCCGTAGCCAACGCCGTCGTCCCTGAGCACGTGTGCATAATTCCAAACTTTATTAACAATTTCAGACGCACTCATGTGGTACCTCATTTATAAGTGATTTGCATTGTGCAAGGATGCACCGGTGCCGCAAAGCACAAGGAAGTGCGAGAGCGGCTTCGACATAATCGCCATACCCCACACCATCGTCACGTAAAACGTGGGCGTAGTTCCAAACTTTATTTACTATTTCTGATGCGCTCATATTATTATTTCTTTATTCCTAATAACTCACACCATTTGCTTACTCGTAAATAGGCATCAGTCTGAATTTGTTCAGGTGTCATATCACCACATTTATCTGGGCTATTTTCTAGAAATCGACGAACAGTCAGCGGACCAAAATCATTTTCATTTCTAAACTTTTCAGCAATATTTATAAAAGCCTGCCTGGCTTCATCTTCAACCAATAATGGCCTACATGCATCAGCTAATGCCTCAAAACCACCTTCGTAATTTCTAATACAAAACCAAATATCATACGCATCTTTCTGTTTATCTCTACCAACCAATGCATATCCCTTCATAACTAATAAAGCCGGTGGTGATGCTACAAGTATCTTTACTTTATTTGGCCTGCCATCAGGCATATACCCTTCTATTGATATTTCCTGATAATGCTTTAATGCATAAATACCACCATCTATTCGCTGAACAGTTAAACCCTCTATCAATTTTGGTTTATGCTCTCTTACCACAGCATCTTTAGGCATCAAAAGATCAATAACAACTGGAATTGGCTTCGCACCATCATCTAGATCAATCGTTCTTTGCAGCTGAAATGGCTTTAATCCTTTAATGCCCCTCTCATAATCATGATCTTCTAATTCTTTTACTAACTCAGCATAGTCATAATCAGCCAAAGCCTCTGGATTTAAATTCAGATCAATATCAAGCGTACCTATATGCTCCGGTATTGCTTTATCAAAAAGCAATGACGGAACTGAGCCGCCCACTATTACAAAATTTCCATGCTGTGATCCTAATATCTGAGCAAGCTCTATCAATACCTGAAATACGGCTTTATTTTCCCTTTCACCATAGTCTGAAGCTTTTAATAATTTTTCATTCATTTATTTCCCTTTATAATTACCCTTCCATATTTTTTCGATAATAGCGTTCCTAAGATGCTCTGCCGCTTCCTGCTCCCTTTCACCAGCAATATAAAGATCTAGATATGTCTGGATTGCACTAGTGCATTTTATACCTGATGCACACTCTACTGCCTCTTCAAACACAAACAAATCTTTTGGTTCTTCTATAATCACATTTGGCCCCATTTCTACGGGTTCCAACATTAAATTCTTTTTTAAAATTTCAAAACCTTGTTTATCCGCGTAAAAGCGCTCACTAACAGATTTTGCAAACGGCGCATGCCATCGCGCTGCACTTACACCATTGAGTATTATGCCTGCCTTATTTTCTATCGACTCTGCTATTGCAAGCTTTATTGCTTTTATTCTTTCATCAGAATTTAATAACGAATAAAAACCACAGGGTTGATTAACAATATTCTTCTTATAAGACTTCTGCCAATCACTTAATAAAGCGCCAGGTTGTGTTAGTTGTATCCCACCACCTTCTGCCTCCATTGCATATTGCTGGTCTAACAATGCACGCCGGACATTACTAACCTGTCCAAGACTTAATTCAGCCTTAGCCG
>CAZHEA010000149.1:0-4104 GCA_964531165.1 uncultured Thiotrichaceae bacterium | reverse complement strand
GATCCAGTGACATTAAACGCTGCCAAGACACTGGATTCCCGACACAAGCATTCGGCAATGACGATGCTTTTTAAGTTAACGGGACAGCAGTGAATTCACATATGAAAATGTAAAACAATGCCATCACTATACATAACAAAAATACACATCACTTTGCAGATAAAAGTCCCTCCTGAACTATTAGAGCGGCATTTGCCCTCATCCGCAGAAGTAGTGGGCGAGGCATTAACCGAACAGGTAATTACGGCGGTAAAAAAACATAAATTAAGTTATTTTCCGGCACTGGATTTTTTAGAAAAACAGGGTGACATTGATACCGACTTATTAGAGGCGACGGAAACGATATCCTGGTTTGCCTGTAAGCTGGTACGTGAAGAAGTGCATAAAAAATTGCGGGCGTTTTTTTCGGAGTTAAGTTTTCAGTCGGTTAAATGTACATCCTATGCTATGCCCGGGGTGCGTGCCAGTCAGCTAAATGCATGGCAGGCACTGGTTGAACACTATACGCCGAATACGGTGAAGTTAGATGTGATTGCCAGTGTGCTGAAAAAAGAGGAAAACCCACAGGGGCTGGAAAACTGGTCAAAGCAACTGTTCAGACGTAATCTGGAAAAAACATTTGATGAGTTTGAAGTAGTGCAAACAGTGGTTATTTAAAGCCATAATTTTGAACAGCTTCAAACTCACGGGTTTTTATCTCATATATAATATCCGAAAATTTAAGTAATTATTACATGGAGAAAAAAATGAAAAAACTGGCGTTAATTTTAATTTTTATTACACAGCCATTACTGGTTTTTGCCGGGCAGCCGTTGAGCAAAGAAGTGATTACTTCATTCTATTCTGCATCAGATCAGCTCGACAAGCTTGAAATAAAATACCCCAAAGAATTTCAGCGAATGGATGACTTTAGTTTGCTACAACAAACTGAAATTATTAACTTTGTGAAATCATCAAAATCCTATCCGGATATTCGTTCAGTTATGTCGAAAAATGGATTTTCCGGTATCGAAGAATATGTTGATGTCTCTGTGCGTCTGATGGGCAGTATGTATAAAGTGCAGATGCAGAAAATGCCCGAGGAATCCCGACAACAATTAAAAATGATGGGGCAGTCATTTGATGACAGTATTAAAATGATGAAACAAAATGGCATGCCGGAAAGTATGATCGCGGGAATGAAGGCACAGCTGGAAGATATGAAAAAACAGCAGACCGAAATGAAAAAGGCAGCAAAATTAGCAAGCCCGGCAGATGTGAAATTTGTCAGTGATAACTTTGACTGGGTAATGAAGATGATGCCGGATGATGAGGCACATGATGATGGTTATGCTGCGAGGCAGCCTGGTGGTGGACATTATTAATAATGGTTAATAAATTACGGGGTCGGAGTCAAATTTAAAATGTAGTGAATATCGGGCTGAGATACTATTGCGTTAAATTTGACTCCGACCCCTTAGGATAAAATTTGACTCCGACCCCTTAGGATAAGGATAAGAATACCGCCCCCTGTCACTCACGGTTATAAATTACACCACCGGCAATTCTGTTTTATCAATAATCTTTCGCAGTACAAAACTCGAGTGAACACCGCGTACACCTTCTACCCGGGTGAGTTTATCCAGCAGAAAAGTTTCATAATGGCGCATATCTCGTACCACTACTTTTAGTAAGTAATCTGCTGTCTGGCCAGTGACGATACTGCACTCTAAAATTTCCGGCATATCCGCAATGGCGGCTTCAAAACCCACGAAACGGTCGGGTGTGTGCCGATCCATTTCTATTCCAATCAGGGCGGTTAAATCCAGGTTTAATATCTTTGGATTCAGCAGAGTCACATGGCGTTCAATCACGCCGGATTCTTCCAGACGTTTGACCCGGCGTGAGCAGGGCGTGGGAGAAAGCCCGACCTGCTCAGCCAGTTCAAGGTTACTAATGCGCCCGTTGCGTTGCATTAGCTGGAGTATATGTTTATCGGTTCGGTCGAGTTTTAGCAAGGGTCTGATTTCTTGTTGTGGGTTGTATTAACTATAAAATAACATAAATTTAGATTAAGTCACTAATAATGGTGAATGTTTATGGCTAGTTTGCATTAATTATCTCTATAAATGTAGCTATACTAGTTTTATTCTTTTTGATGATTAAACATGATATTTAGAGGATAAACATGTCAAATTTCGATTTCAGTAAATACCCGATTTTACCTCGCTTTGAAAAAGCAGACCGACGCTGGCCTGATCATATTATTCGTTATGCACCACACTGGTGTAGCGTGGATTTACGCGATGGTAATCAGGCGTTGATTGAACCGATGACACCGGATCAAAAATTACAAATGTTTAAGCTGCTGGTTGAGGTGGGTTTTAAGGAAATAGAAGTGGGGTTTCCCGCAGCATCCCAGATGGATTTTGATTTTGTGCGGCAGTTAATTGAGCAAAATTTAATACCGGATGATGTGACGATTCAGGTGCTAACCCAGGCTCGTGAAGAATTAATTACGCGTAGTTTTGAGTCATTAAAAGGTGCAAAACGTGCGATTGTACATTTGTATAATTCCACATCGGTTGTGCAGCGGGAGCAGGTGTTTGCTAAATCCAAAGATGAAATAAAAGCCATGGCGGTACAGGGTGCTAAATGGGTAAAACAGTTTTCCCGGCAGCAACCGGATACGCAGTGGCAGTTTCAATATTCACCGGAAAGTTTTACCGGCACAGAAATGGATTATGTTGTGGAGGTGTGTGATGCGGTAAATGAAATCTGGCAACCCACTACAAAAAATCCGGTGATTATTAATTTACCTGCAACCGTAGAAATGACAACGCCGAATGTGTATGCGGATCAGGTTGAATGGGTGTGTGATCATATTAAAAACCGTGATGCGGTGATTATTAGTTTGCACACACACAACGACCGTGGTTGTGGAATTGCAGCAGCCGAACTGGGTGTAATGGCGGGAGCCGATAGAGTCGAAGGTACTTTACTGGGCAATGGTGAACGCACCGGCAATATGGATATTGTAACGATGGCAATGAATTTATATAGCCGGGGTATAGATCCGCAGTTAAATTTTTCAAATATGGATAAAATTATTCACACGATTGAAAGTTGTACTCAGTTAAAATTACACCCACGGCATCCGTATGCGGGGGAACTGGTATTCGCGGCTTTTTCCGGCAGTCATCAGGATGCAATTAACAAGTGCTTGAATAACTACACAGAGGGTGATCTGTGGGAGGTGGCATATTTGCCCATCGACCCGCGGGATATCGGACGCAGTTATCAGCAGGTGATTCGTATTAATAGTCAGTCGGGAAAAGGCGGAATTGCGTATGTGATGAAGCAACAGACCGATATGCAAATTCCGCGCTGGTTGCAGGTGGACTATAGTGCGCATGTACAGGCAGCGGCTGAAAATCAGAAAACCGAATTATCTGCCATCAGTATTGCTACGTTATTTGAGGCGACATATATTGATATTCATAATGCCCTGCAAATAAGTAGCTATAACGTATCGAATAAAGATAATAGTGACCAGTTAGCCGCTGTGGTTAATTTTAAGAATAATAAATTACAAATTAAAGGTACGGGAAAAGGCGTACTGGATGCATTTGTAAATGCATTAAATACGCTAACAAAACAATCATTGGTACTGGTTGAATACACCGAGCACAGTCTGGGAAAAGATGAGCAGGCGCAGGCAGTGGCGTATGTTCAGTTGAGTGTGAATGGTGAAAGGGTATGTGGCGTGGCTAAAAAAACGGATATTGTGAGCGCGTCATTTCAGGCAGTGTTAAATGCCTGTGGTAGAACGCAGGGGTTAAGCGTGGAGGTGCAGGCACAAATGGAAGTAGCATCCTAAAATGTATGGGGTTACTTCCCTGGTCGGCGTACTTCCGGGTTCGGAGTTAATACTTCCGGGGTCGGAGTCAAATTAATACTTCCGGGGTCGGAGTCAAATTTTAATACTTCCGGGGTCGGAGTCAAATTTAACATGTAGTGAATATCGGGCTGGGATAGTCTTACGTTAAATTTGACTCCGACCCCTAAACTGACTCCGACCCCTAAACTGACTCCGACCCCTAAACTGACTCCGACCCCTAAACT
>CAZHEA010000148.1:0-4136 GCA_964531165.1 uncultured Thiotrichaceae bacterium | reverse complement strand
CTTTATCAATATGTGGACATCATCTACAGAAAAAATTACAAACGCCTATTAACCCTCAAACTATCATAGGGTTAATTTCTCCGTATTTTGTTCACCGTTATGGCTTTAATACAACGTGTAAAGTCTTACCTTGGTGTGGAGATAATCCCAGTAGTTTAATTGGGCTAGGTTTAATTAAACCAGGAATGACAGCCATCAGTTTAGGTACCAGTGATACCTGTTTCGGTTTATTTAATGAATTACCCAAAGTAATGAGTCCATGGGCACATACTTTTATATCACCGACATTAGATTATATGTCATTATTATGCTTTAAAAATGGTGCGCTGGCACGAGAAGCTATACACCAACAATTCCAACTGAGCTGGGAGCAATTCAGTAACATGCTCAATTCAACCCCTGCAGGAAACAATGGAGCGATGATGTTACCTTGGTTCACGGATGAAATCGTTCCCAAAGTGACGACTACCGGAGTCCTCCGTTTTAACTTAAACCCAGCAGATGCTGCCAGTAATTGTCGTGCAGTGATAGAAGCACAGATGATGGCAATTTGTAATCATGCCAAAACAGCGGGCTTACTACCCACTTCAATACGTGCCACTGGAGGTGGGTCGCGAAATTTAGCTATATTACAGATTATGGCCGATGTATTTGCATGTCCGGTAGAAACGTTACAAACCTCAAATAGTGCAGCGCTTGGCGCAGCATTACGTGCAGCTTTTACGGTTGAGAATAACACTTGGCAAGAAACAGTAACCGAGTTTACCAAAGTACAACAAAATCAAACTGTTTTACCTGACTCTAGCGCAGTGATTCTCTACCACTCATTAAAAAAACAATATACTCAAACAGAGGCAAAAATGCTGCACTCTCTATAAAAATCATTCAATTTAAGTTAGAATGCACATTTTTCAATCTACTTATAAGCTTATGTTAAATAAATTTATTATCCTTATATGTACTGCTTTATTGACAGCCTGTACAACGAGTCCGACAGGCAGATCACGAATAACATTAATGCCTGATGCACAGATAAAGCAGATGGGTTTACAGGCTTTTAATGATTTAAAAACCAAAAAAAAGCAAGACAATAATATACGTCATAAACAATTTGTTAACTGTATTGCTGACGCAATTACCCATGAGACAGGTGGCAGTTGGGAAGTTGTGATTTTTGCGGATAAATCTTTAAATGCCTTTGCCTTACCTGGAAATAAAATAGGGGTGCATACTGGATTAATCAATCTTGTTGATAATGCTGATCAGCTTGCCGCTGTGATAGGGCATGAAGTAGGACATGTACTAGCAAAGCATAGTAATGAGCGTATGTCGCAAAAAACCGCACTATCAATAATACAAAAAGGGGCAGCATTACTCAGCCCAACAACAGCTGCAGGCAAACTTGCATTGGGTGCACTAGGGATAGGTGGACAATATGGTTTAATTTTACCCTTCAGTAGAGCGCATGAAAGCGAAGCCGATATCATGGGCCTAGATTTCATGGCAAAAGCAGGTTTTGACCCAAGAGAAAGCATCACATTGTGGCAAAAAATGGATCAAGCAAGTCAAGGAGCACAGCCAGCAGAAATCATGTCGACTCATCCTTCACATGGCACACGTATTAATGAACTGTCAGCACATATGCCAGTAGCATTAAAATATTATCAACAAGCACAATCGATTGGTAAAAAGCCACGCTGTCATAAATGAATCCCAATTTAGACCTGTTACACCCTTATCCCTTTGAAAAGCTTAATCAACTGAAACAAGGAATCACACCGCCAGAAAATAAAACACATATCGCATTATCAATCGGTGAACCCAAACATGAAACACCTGAGTTGATAAAAACGGCGCTAATTGATAATTTATCGGGCCTCATTAAATACCCAACTAGCAAAGGAATTCCTGAATTAAGACAGGCAATGGCAGACTGGATTTGCCAACGGTTTTTATTGCCCACTGGTTCAATCAGCCCAGCATCGCAGGTTTTACCAGTCAGTGGTACACGAGAAGCTTTATTTTCTTTTGCCCAAGCGGTGATAGATCAAGACCCAGTGAAAAAACCGCTAGTTTTGATGCCCAATCCTTTTTACCAAATCTATGAAGGGGCTGCAATAATAGCCGGTGCAGAACCGTATTTCCTAAATACTACAGAAGAATCTGATTATTTACCGGATTTTGATAATGTACCCAATGAAATCTGGCAACGTTGTCAATTGATTTATATTTGTTCCCCTGGGAATCCGAGTGGCGCTGTTATTTCTAAACCAGAACAAGAAAAAGGGATCAAACTGGCAATGAAATATAACTTCATCATCGCTTCAGATGAATGTTATACCGAAATTTATGATGACGAAAACAATCCACCACAAGGCCTGTTACAAACCGCCTATGCTATGGGTAACCTTGCTTTTGAACATTGCGTGATATTCCAAAGTTTATCAAAACGTTCCAATGCACCGGGTTTAAGATCTGGACTAATTGCTGGAAATGCAGAAATTTTAAAAAAATATTTTCAATATAGAACTTATCAAGGCAGCGCCCTACCCTTACCTACACAATATGCCAGCATTGCAGCATGGCAAGATGAAACCCATGTAAAACTTAACCGAGATTTGTACAGACAAAAATTTTCTGCTTTTATTGAGGTTCTAGAAAAAGTTTGTACTATAAACAAACCACCAGCAAGCTTCTATATCTGGTTAAAAGTACCGATCAATGATGTCGATTTTGCGCAACAATTATATAAGCAAGAAAATATTACCGTATTACCTGGCAGTTTTTTATCACGCGTAGCACACGGAATCAAACCAGGTAGTCATCATGTCCGTATCGCATTAGTCTCATCATTTGATGAATGCTTAGAAGCAGCAAACCGAATTAAACACTTTATTAACACTTTAAATTAAAAACTTATGTCAAACTTAGAAAACATTATTAATGACGCCTTTGAAAACCGCGCTGACATTTCTCCAGCCACCGTTTCTGCAGAAATTCGTTCTGCGGTTGAAGAAGCTATCAACATGCTTGATGCCGGGACAGCCCGAGTTGCAGAAAAAACTACGGGGGAGTGGGTAGTTAACCAATGGTTAAAAAAAGCAGTATTGTTATCTTTTAGAATTAACGAAAACCGCGTGATAGAAGGTGGAAACACTCGCTATTACGATAAAGTAGAAGCTAAATTTTCCACTCATTCCCCAGAAGATTTTGTCAAAGGTGGCGTTCGAGTTGTCCCTAACGCTGTTGCTAGACATGGATCATATATTGCGCCAGGAGCCGTTTTAATGCCCTCTTTTGTTAATATTGGAGGCTATGTTGACAGCGGCACTATGGTCGATACCTGGGCTTCTGTAGGCTCTTGTGCGCAAATTGGTAAAAACGTACATCTTTCTGGAGGTGTTGGTATTGGTGGCGTATTAGAACCCTTACAAGCTGGCCCAACTATTATTGAAGATAATTGTTTTATCGGCGCACGTTCAGAAATTGTTGAAGGTGTTGTAGTAGAAGAAGGTGCTGTTATTTCTATGGGTGTTTATATAGGTCAAAGTACTAAAATCTTTAACCGCATGACCGGCGAAATTATTTATGGCCGAGTTCCAGCAGGTTCCGTTGTAGTACCTGGTAACTTACCCTCAAAAGATGGAACTTATAGCTTGTATTGTGCAGTTATCATCAAACAAGTCGATGAAAGAACACGCAGTAAAACTGGGCTTAATGAATTATTACGTGACTAATCCAACAAGTTGTTGGGTCTATGTCGTTTCAAGTGGGTAGGGCATTATTTTTATTGACACCGAAGCCACAGAGAACACTGAGATTTCTTTAACCTGAACTCGTGACTTTAATGAGGATGGCTAAGTTCAAGAATATTGGTTTCTCAGGGAGTTTTTTCAATGTAGGTAAGAGGCATGAGTATGAGCAGAGGCTTTACTCATAGGTTAAACAGTATTTTTTTAATTTATGTGACATCAATAGCTTATATTCACTATCGTAGTGTAGTGACAGATTCAGGTTTTACACTCTTTCAAACTCTGTGGTCTCTGTGTCTATTTTTACCCATTCAAAACGACATAGTCCTAAGTTGTTTATATCCGTGCAAACTGCCTGTTGGCACGGAGCTATAGATGTAAAAA
>CAZHEA010000147.1:0-4168 GCA_964531165.1 uncultured Thiotrichaceae bacterium | reverse complement strand
CCATCATCTAGTTGCTGATAATAGTTGAAGCCTTTTTTTAACGTACCTTCGACGAGCTCGGGGTAAACAAACTCGGTGTTACCAGCACGGTTATTGATGTCTTTAAACTCGCCTGGATTTATCTCGTGCCTAAACCCCATGATGGAATGGTGACGATGTTTTAAGCTGGCGATAAACTCATCAGCTGAGTCTGGACGCTTAAACATTTCAGTATGATCATTTAATACTCGGTACGTGCCGAGCACATCATGTGAGTCACTGATTCTGCCTTTTATTAGCTGCCCATCAAATACTATCGACTTGGCTTCTTCTATTAGGAAATCGGTGCCCTCTATATAGTTAGAGAAATAGGCATCGTAGAAAGCTGCATTTCGCCAGGATTCTTCTGTTGCTGTCCAGGGTGTTTTCTCTATATAACTATCACGCAAATGCGTAAATAACGTTTCAAATAGATCTAGTCGGTTGGGGTCATAGGGAGTACCTGCCGCACGACTTTTACCGACTTCACTTCGTAAGTCGTACTCATTTTTGGTTGATAGTAATGCGCCTATTATCTTATCCAAAACCACATATTCGGTAACTAGATCGAGGTCTTTGCTTATTTCTTTTGCCTGGTCTCGAATCTTATTTATCGAGTCTTCGCCTCGATTACGTATAATTTTCTCAATATAGCGCTCAATTTTTTCTGCACCAATACTCTTGGAAATGGTTTTCTGTGACCTTGCAGGCTGTAGGTTTTCCAATAAGTAACGAGCTTCTGATGACATAAACAGCTCCTCTTCTGGGAGTGGCATATCATATTCAGTGGCAGGCTTGCCTTTTAACAGGCGAATTGTTAGCCCTGGTAAAAGCATGTTTTTTGTTATGTGGGTTGTAATAAAAACCGTATTTTCGACAGGCTGACCACCCATGAAAGCCGTACGATAACTGACTACTGCACCGGGATATAAATGCGCAACGATCTTACGCCAGTTTTCACGAATCAGGGTTTCAGGTGATTTATGATGATTACTGGTGTATATTTTTGGGGCTATCTTTAGCAAATCGCCACTCTTAGCTAAACGCGAAATACGCCTCGCCTCAGCTAGATTTGAAGTTGTAAAGACTATCTCTGGTAGACTTTCTGTCTTATTTTTCATGTTTACACCCTGATACATCTTATTTTCGTCTTGTATTATGAATTAACACCCCTGTTTTGTCTATTAATTAGAATTAAGAAGATGTTTGATGATGAAACGATAGACTCTCAGCCTTAATAGCCCTTTCACCAGACTAAGAACTCTTGCTTTACACTTTGACCAAGGTGCTCTAATTAGACTGAGTTATATTAATTTCGCAATTTTTGGGCTCTACTGCTTCTTTAGCTTTATAGGTAGGAGATCATGATTGGTTGGTTAAAAAGAGAAAATATGTTGTAGTGCTAAAATAGTTATAAGAAATTATATTGTTTAGTGCCCTGTTTAGGAGTGAAAATCTCAAATCATACTCAGTGCTAGCATAGCGACATTCAGGCATTACATGTGACATATATAGCTTAAACACCGCCATCAAAAAGAAGTAAACAAAGATTTGACTACACCAAGCATCACCGTTCACGCCCACTGATTCACGAGCCTACTAGGTGCGAAATCAGCTAAGTTTTATATTATCGGTAAAAGCCTTTATGTAGAACTTCAAACAGGCGAGCAGCTAAAAATCATTACTGAATCGATTTCCGATAAAGCTGTTTACCAGGCTGGGTATATATTCTCAAAGTTACGCCTAGTTACTGACAAGGGTGAAATACGCTTAAAAGGCTTACGACAAAAAGAAGCTGCGAGAGCTTACAACTGGCTTCGATATCACTGGATTCTACAGTTAACCCCTTGTGTTGAAGAAAAATCACAACAGATTAAAGCCGAAATCACTAAAGGTTATTTACGCAGTTCTCGTATAGATCAGATTAAACAACTCGCTAATGAAGCCGTTAATGAGTTTGGCACTATTCCCGGTGTAAGCGAGCAAGACAGCCTCAAGCTAACTTCCTTTCAAGTTGCCCATTTTTGAAGATTGTCATATTGAGTTTATTTTTAAATATGGCAGCCCTTGTGATTACGAATCTAGCTGGTATAAGCAAGCGAATGAACTCGAAGAGATTATTATTAAATCTATTAAAGCATCGCTAACTGACAGTGCAAACAGCGTTAAAAACCATTATTAATTTCTTAGTCTAGCACTACTAGTAAAGCGTCATTGGGTGATTTAAAAGCATTGCAAGCTTCAAGTTGCTCTTCAGATTTCGCTAAGTTTGAAAAGTCTATACCGGCTGTAAATCGAGAAAGTATTGATAACATCTGGATATAGGGCTCTACATTTCCTTCTCTGGCTAACCCGCACATGGCAAGTTAATAATAAACCGTATTACCTGCCTGTCTCACCCAAAATCACGCATTCGCCCGCCCTAAAAAAACTCTTAAAGAAAACAGTAGCTTATCTTGATCAGAGTCTAGTAATTTTTGCTTCAGTCACCTCACTTTGACTAATGACATTAGTGTAAAATAGGTATATATTTTATACCATGCTAACATTTGAGTATGACCCACAAAAGAGTGAGCAGAACCAAATCAAACACGGGGTTGATTTTGAAGCAGCACAGGCTTTATGGAGTGACCCTGACTTGCTGACTTTATCTATTAAAGATACTGACGAATCCCGTTTTTTTAGTCATCGGCATACTCAATAAAAAGCACTGGTCAGCTGTTATTACTTATCGCGGTATGAATATTTGCATAATATCAGTTAGGCGTTCGCGCATTAAAGAGGTAAAAGCTTATGAAAGCTAAGGCGTTTGATAAAAAATTTGATGATGGTAATGAAGACATCATGCAGCATGTTGATATGACCACTGCCACCCGTCCAAATCAATCCAGACGAGTTAATGTCGATTTTCCTACATGGATGATTGAATCACTGGATAGAGAAGCAAAACATTTAGGTGTGACCCGCCAATCCATCATCAAAGTCTGGTTGGCCGAACGGTTAGAAAAGGCTGCGTCTAACCATTGAGGCCTGTATTGAAACAGTGAATAATTTATTAAGTTAATTGCAGAAAAGACAACGCCTTAAAAAGGCGCTTTAAAATAATCCACACTGCTGTTAAAAACATGTCATAAAACTGGACATTTATTTATTAAGCCTGCAATAATTTCAGATCAATATCTTCTGTAACTTTTCACAGGACTGAAATGCAGTTACATAAATATACGCTTGATCAGTTAAAGCAGGCGATAGATAAATCAACATCGCTTAGACAGGTTCTCATAAAGCTAAATGTTGCCGCTTATGGGGGCAATTATCAGATTCTAAAAAAGGCTATTCAGCACTTTAAACTAAGCACTTCACACTTTACCGGTCAGGCCTGGAACAAAGGAAAAATCATGCCTGAAAAATACTCGCTTAATGATTACCTTGAGAACAAATCTGCTATACAGTCATTTAAACTTAAAAATAGATTAATAAAGCACAACCTGCTTAAACCTGTTTGCTCTAATTGCAAAAGCAAACACTGGTCAGGTAAATCAATTCCTTAAGAGCTGGATCATATCAACGGAAACAATAAAGATAATAGCTTTAATAATTTGAGATTACTCTGCCCTAACTGCCATGCACTTACACCGACTTACCGGAGTAAAAATCGTAGTAAAATTTGATAAAAGGAGTGTTAGCTTATAACTCTATCTATAGCTACTGGATACCCGCTAGAAGCATGCAGGTATGACGGTGCAACGTCACTGGATCCCGGCTATTAATCATACCGGGATAACATAAAAAGAAGGTATTTCATTATTCATTACACATAAAAAAGCCACGCAGACTGTATAAATATTTATACAATCTGCGTGGCTTCTAAAATATGTATTACTACATATTTTCAATATGGTGCCAGGGCCGCACTCACAATAAACCTGTAACATTTTGATTTTAATATGTTTTACCTCAATTCGATTTATAAAATACCAACAGATGTACCAACAAACAACTTTGAGGGAACGAAATCCGGTAATTTGGTGAGTTATTATAAGACATCCAAGCACTAAATCACCATGAGAAATAAGCTAGCACTTCAATAAGCAAACAACTCTTGAAGAAGGTGAATAACAGATTTCGCGACATCCAATCCGACAGCCAA
>CAZHEA010000146.1:0-4201 GCA_964531165.1 uncultured Thiotrichaceae bacterium | reverse complement strand
CGCAGACCGTTATCCAAGGGTTTATTACAAAAGAGACGCTAGACAGGTTTGAGACAGGCTTTAACGTATCAGCTCTTAATTTTGATGCGGTGACAGCTGTTACGATAACGGCGGAGCAAACAGAAACCGCCCTTACCAACCAAATCACAGCGCATAATGTAGATGTATTGGATATAAACACAAATCTTTTAAACAGTATTCTTACAGTGGGTGGTCAAGTATTAGTTGGCCCAAACGGCAATGTATTAACAAATTAGGGTAAAAATATAATGAGCACATTAATAATACTTGGAACAGGGCTTCCAGATGGCAATGTAACCCCCGAATTTATAGGACAATATTTTATAAATACTGTCCCTAGCGCATATATTGCAGTAGGCTTGACAGATGGGGATTGGGTGGACGTAACAGATGGCGGTGGTGCTGGTGCTGGTGGTATCCCCGTACAAATAAACACTAACCCAAATAGTTTGGTGGCTACTATCCTTCCTGCCGCGATTGGTCAAATTTTAATAAAGTCTGAGGGTGTTTATATTTCGCGAGGTACTAGTGTTGGACAATGGGACTCTTTAACCTCTCATGTAAGTAAAGTCCCAACCTCTTTTTCTACATCGACTAACGCGAGCTTAAATAAATCGTTTACAATTTCTGGTCAGGCCACGTACCATCTTGTTGTATCGGGCAATGGCGCGTTAGCAAGAAATCTAGCAATCGTTTTACGTGCTCAAAATCAACCGACTAATTCAGAGACGATACAAGGTAAGTTGATAATCACGCTAGAAGGTCCTGGGGATGCTACAGATTTTACAGTAAATCTATCCCATACAACTTCATTTGCAACAATCCCGGGTACTGAGCCAATTGCACATATAGAGCCTGTCACAAATACAACCAGCAACGGAACCTTTAATATTTCAGGACAAAATAAAATGTTTATTTATGACATTATTTATCCCAACAGTATTGCTGGGTTTCCATTAAATTCTGCACTAATGTTTATCAAGCAAGCTGAAATTGATATGTCTGTGATCACCGTTAACACCTAAAAATGTTAATCAATGGGGCGTTGATTAACGCTGCCAAGATAAACGAGGGGGGTGCGGGTGGTGTATTTAAGCCACCGAAATACATATCGCCCTTGTTTATTCCTCGCATTAGCATACAACTATTAATCACCGGGGGAGCAGACACACTGGAAGACGCACTAATCCCCATTAGCAGGCTGTCTGGTAGTATGGTCGCTGAGGGTGCTTACAGAATGCAGGTTATAGTGCCAGACGGCTTCACCTATGGTGCTGATATTAATGCGAGAAGCAATGGCGAATTTGTTATACAAGCTACCGAATATTTGACCGATGGATCAAGTCGAGATATATTTTCTAATGCTTATTCTGATTTTAAGGTTGAATCAACTAAGGCGGTAGATAGTTGGGTTTTTACTTTGTCCGGCGAATATATCCCTCCAGAAATAGCACCCATCTTTGGTGTGGTTACACTTGAAAGATTCTCTTTTACCGGAGGTACTAATCAGCAAGTTGTCGGTAGTCAGGGGTCGGGTGGTTCCTCTGCTAACACCTCCGGTGCTGTAACACCCTACAGGGTGCGAGAATATACAGACCTCCCAATACTGGTTTTACCTGGGGACTTTCCACCGGCAGTGCATAAATATGATGCTATAGGCCAGTTTATTGAGCGAATTGACGGGGCAGGAAAGAGGAGTATTAGTTGTGCTTTAAACACATTATTAAGACCATTAGATATTTTGATTTTATACAACGCTATAGAGATTGAAGTCGGATCTATCGACTATAATGTAACTGACAGCAATGCATTAATGACGGTGACAGAAAGATAATGGGCTTTGTTCAAATTAAGAAAAACAAAGGCGAAGGACTGTACGCGGTTGAGGTATTAAAAGATCTTAGTAGAGCTATAAAGAATAAAAAAAAACTCGTTAAAGAGCTGGAAAGTTTAAAAGGGATTGTCACTAGCCAACTAAATAACCGTCTGGCTACCTCAAATGAAATATTAAACGCCATTAATTCGGATATAAACAATGTATTAAATACGTCTATTCAGGAAGGTAAAAAATTCGATGAAATACAAAAACTATTGGCCCCGTTGCTCATTGAGCAGTCAGAAGAAAGGGTTAATAATGATACGTTATTACTTCAAAAAGCAGAGCTAGAATATATCATTGGTGCAAAAGAAAAAATGGTTAAACTGCTGACCGATGTGATAGAAAATAGAAAGGATTTAAGGGACGTTTGGGCAACAGATTATGCTGTTGACTTTAAAGTTGATGACATTGTTATATCTCTTGAAATCAACAGGGAAAACAAAGGTATTCTAACAGCGCCGCACACTTATAATGTAAGCCAAGACGACATAGATCTAATTAACAAAGTCATTGCGATAAAAGAAGCTGAAATACTCCGGCTAGAAGAAAACCTACTAGAACTACAGGAAGAAATTGAAACAAACAAAGCGGTAACTTCATTCGAGAGAACACAACTAACAATATTACTGACCTTAGAAAAAACAAATAAAAATTTAGCCATAATCGACGCCAAAAAAGAAAAAGTTATTGCTTTAATATTTGAAGGTCAACGACTCAAACAATTAAAAGTTGAGTTAATCAGGCTTATTAAAGAGAAGAAAAAAAACCTTGATAGGTCTCAAGTATTTAAGGCTGAATTAGTGGCGGCTTTTGCAAAAGTGGATAAAATTTTCATCCCTCAAGTAAATAAATTTAGTACATTTTTACAACCTGTTTTATCCAGCTCCCCACAAGCCGTTGTCTTTAATAAATCAATGCTCCCAGGTGTTCAGCGTTGGCGGCCAACTTATAGAGGTGGAAAAATAACGGCTATAGATTATGAGAAAGATACTTGCACAGTTCTATTTTATCCAGCGGCAAGTAGCCAGCAAAGATTAAACATTAATTACGATACTAATGATCCGAAAAACGGCTTGCAACCGGTTTATGAAAATGTACCCATTCGATACGGAGACTGTAATGCAGCTGTGTTTGTGATTGATGACGATGTTACATTGCTCTTTAAAGAAGAGCCAGACGCAAGTGGAAAAGCCCTTCTTTATGAGCCAACCGTTGTCGGATTTGTGACAGAACCAAAAGAATGCCTCCCGCTATTTGTGGTTGACATTGCTTTGGGAACGTTGCCTGATTATCTTTTTGACCCATTTGAACAATTAAAGGTATTTTCCAGAAATAATTCATTAGCTGTTCAACTCAATCAGCCTGTTGTTTTGATCGGCGGGGCTATAGATTACCGCAATCAGACGGATCAGATTTCTTGGGATGGCCCTAGAAATAGATTTTTTGAGTATGGCTCGGTGCTTGATACGTTGGATGATGTAGAAAAGGACAGGCATAGCTACACAAGTGAATTTTATTCTTATACGGACAGCCAAGGTCAGCCGGTACTTAGAGAAATGACTGCGTATGTAGAGTGGAATAAATTTATTTATTCAAAAGGAAAGGTGTTATTTACAGCACCGGAATTAATACCCCTGCCAGGTGCAGACCCTGAAGATCCTACAGAATATTTTGATGTTTTAGGCGTAGGAATATTTAAAGATAGAGTCGTTCTGTTAGCAAATGATAATCGCGAAAGATGGCAAGACGAGCTATTTATCTGGAATTATGAAACTAATGTATGGGACGAACTTTTATCTATCGACTATAGATTGTTAGCCGGAGCAGAAGATAATGACCTGTACATCTATAGAAATACACCCGCTTTTTTCAATAGTGATTCAAGCCAGTGTATATTAGCGGTAGACAAATATAAAGGGAGTGAGATATTTTTTGATAATGCAGTGCATATAAGACCGTTAATTGATATGCATCGTTTTTACTATATTCTTTCTTTATTTCAAGACGATCAAGGCAACATTACAACCGGAATCTCATTTGAGTCTAGTTCTAAATGGGGGCCTCCGTTTACACTTATTTCTCCTCAGCAATCTAGCACCTGGCCATTAAATTCCACATTTGAGATGGCTAAAGATTGGTTTACAAATGACAATGGAGTAGAGAGTATAAATACATTAACCGTTAGCATCATAGCGAATATGTATAGCTCTGTAGTAGGGAATATAAGTGCTCCTGATAGTGCGACTGTTGGTACAAATACAGTTACTTTTCTGACCTCCCAAGGATCTACAGATACGTTTG
>CAZHEA010000145.1:0-4386 GCA_964531165.1 uncultured Thiotrichaceae bacterium | reverse complement strand
CATCCCGAGCGCAGTCGAGGGATCTGGTATTGTAAAGATCAAGATCCCTCGACTGCGCTCGGGATAACATAATAAAAGTGTTTTAGAATTTAAGGTTTTTTTGATACTAGTAAAACGATTTTCAATCGTTATTAAAGCAACCTATGGGCTTTCACTCCATAGTTGTCGAGTTCGTGCAAAGGTCTCAATTTAAAATTATATTGCCCTATCGCTGAGTTAAACGGCAAGCCGCTTTTTGCTTGTCCGAGCTGTGCGTTTCTTTGCACGCGATTTTAAACGTTTTGTTATGTCTTTTATGCTACATACAAGTGAGAAACATCAAGCTCTTTGCGATGCTGTTCTGCTTGCCATAGGTCGTATTGTGTTTGTTGATTTAGCCAGCTTTCTGATGATGTATTAAATGCAATAGATAAACGAACGGCCATTTCAGGACTAATGCCTGCTTTACCATTAAGAATGCTTGATAATGTTTTACGGCTAATGCCAAGGCCTTTGGCTGCATCAGTTACTGTTAAACCTAAAGGCTCAAGGCAGAGTTCTTTTATTATTTCACCAGGATGCGGGGGATTGTGCATTAACATAATATAGCCTCAGTGATAGTCTTCATAATTTACAATTTCAGCATGCTCACCATTAAAACGAAAAGTCACGCGCCAATTTCCATTAACTATTACAGACCATATTTTAGCTCGACTACCTGATAATGGGTGTAAGAATAAACCGGGCAAATTCATGTCATCAGGTGATGTAGCTGCATTAAGGCGACCAAGTATTAATTTGAGCCGTTTTGAGTGTTTGGCTTGAATGCCAGATTTACGGCCCGTTTTAAAGAACTGCTCAAGACCTTTATGCTTAAAGCTCTGTATCATTCAAAAAATGTAACCCGTTACGTTACGGTTGTCAATATTTTTTTAGACATAACAAGCTATTATGCAGGCTTAAGGCTTGTGTTGCTTTGTTGCAGCCAATACCTCTTCGACATGCCCTTTTACTTTAACACCCCGCCATTCCTCTCTGAGAATACCTTTGCTATCAATTAAAAAGGTACTGCGTTCAATGCCCAAATATTCACGGCCATAGTTCTTTTTAAGCTTAATGACATCAAACATTTTGCATAACTTTTCATCCGCATCGGATAGCAGCTCAAAGGGAAATTCATGCTTGGCCTTAAAGTTAGTGTGTACTTTTACCGAATCACGAGAAACACCCAGAATAACGGTTTTTGCACGTTTAAATTTTGCATGACTATCACGAAAGTCCTGGCCTTCCTGAGTGCAGCCGGGAGTGTTGTCTTTGGGGTAAAAGTAAATTACCACATTTTTGCCTTTAAAATCAGTCAGGCTGATATCTTTATCGCCTGTGGCAGGCAGGGTGAAATCTGTAACTTTTTTATTGATAGTGACTTTTGACATAATTAATACCTTTAAGGGGGAGATGCTAAATTATTGGGTTACGGCTCTAATGGTGAAAACTCCGCATCAAGATTTTGTTCATCACAAAGCTCAATAAACTCATTTTTTAATTTACTGGTAGCCAGTTCATTTGGAATATCTACCGTCATTGTTACAGAAAACATAGCTGTGCCAGTGTGCGGTGCTGGGTAACTATCTGTTTCCAGATTCTCAATATTAATATCTTTTTCTGAAAGAAAACGAGTGATTCGGTGAACAATACCGGGGTTGTCCATGCCAATGACTTTAATATGATATGAGATTTTATTTTCGGCTGTTTTACGTGCTTGAGTAGACTTAAGCAGTAGCCTCAGTTGTAGAGCATCTTCAAGTTTGCTTTGTTGAAGCTTAAGTGACTGCAAAGCGTCAACCGAGCCTGAGAGCAGAAGAATAATAGCAAACTCACCTCCTAGAACACTCATGTGGCTGTCTTCAATATTTAGATTTACATTGAGCAGTATGCGAGAAAGCTCATCGACAATACCGGGGCGGTCTTCACCTACAGCGGTTACAACTAGATATTCATTCATTATAATTTTGTCTTTTTTTAATTTGTTATTAAAATAATGTGGGTCTTATACATTATCACGTGTATCAGTCTTGTAAACCATGGGTTTGCGAAGTACCATGACTGGCTCGATTTTTATCCAAATAGTAAGGTTTAAACATGTTTCGTGGCAGTATGGTGGCATTGGTTACACCCATGCACACAGATGGTTCAGTTGACTATGATAGCCTGGCCAAACTGGTAGATTTCCATGTAAAAAATGGCACTTCAGCTATTGTGTCTATGGGAACAACAGGTGAATCTGCAACATTAGATGAAAAACAGCATTGTGAGGTTATTCGTCGTACGGTTGAGATGGCCAATGAGCGCATTGCGATTATTGCAGGTACGGGTGCTAACTCAACAACTGAAGCCATTACCCTGACTCGCTGTGCCATGCAGGCCGGTGCAGATGCCTGTTTGCTGGTAACGCCTTATTACAATAAACCAACGCAGGAAGGTTTGTATTTACACCATAAAAAAATTGCAGAAGAAGTGCCTGTTCCGCAGATTTTATATAATGTTCCCGGGCGTACCGCCTGCGATATGCTGCCAGAAACGGTGGCTCGTCTGGCTAAAATCTCCAATATTATTGGTATTAAAGAAGCAACGGGCGATTTAACCCGCCGCAAAGAAATTCAAACATTGTGCGGTGATAACTTTGACTTATTCAGTGGAGATGATGCAACAGGAACAGAATTTATGTTGCAGGGTGGTCATGGCGTTATTTCTGTAACCAGCAATGTTGCTCCCAAAGCTATGTCAGAAATGTGTGAAGCAGCATTAGCCGGTGATCGTGAACGCGCGCTGGAACTTAATGCGCCATTACAAAGTCTACATGACAAATTATTTCTGGAAGCCAATCCAATTCCCGTTAAGTGGGCACTAATGGAAATGGGCATGATTCCAGAAGGTATACGTCTACCATTAACCGTTTTATCCGCTCAATATCATGATGATATCCGTGGTGCATTGAGTGAAGCAGGTATTCTTTAACAATGAATTTATTTCGATTAAT
Source organism: uncultured Thiotrichaceae bacterium (assembly GCA_964531165.1). Classification (GTDB taxonomy): domain Bacteria; phylum Pseudomonadota; class Gammaproteobacteria; order SZUA-229; family SZUA-229; genus SZUA-229. The sequence goes on along the minus strand of CAZHEA010000145.1, from coordinate 1,370 downwards.
TATTTCTCTTAGTTTTTTAGTCGTACTCTCGTCATGTAGTTCAGACGGTGAGGAACGCCCCGAATATCTGGATAGCACTTCGGTACAGGGTCTGGAAGTGCCGCCCACTTTAACGCGTCCTAATAATCATGATGAACTGGAAATACCGCAACCCACAGCAAAAGCGCTGGCATTATTAAAAGAGCGTGAAGATATTGAAGGCAGTGTTGCACCTTTATTTAAAGGTGTTGAATTAAAATCTGATCAGGGGTTGTACTGGTTATTAATTGATGAAGATGCCGATGTTCTGTGGCCAAAACTAAAAGATTTCTGGGCAAATGAAGGAATAGAAATAGAACGAGATGAACCATTACTTGGTTTTATGGAAACAACATGGATTAAAGAATATCAGAAAACCAGAGATGCAGGTTTTTATAGTCGGATGCTAAGTTCCTTTTCACCGGATGTGCTTGATAAATTTCGCATGCGAGTGGAACGAGTCAAAGGTAAAAAACAGACGCGACTATATATAAGTCACAGAGGCAAGGAAATTGTAGTTGTTGATGACGTTAGTCGCTGGTTTAGAAAAGATACTGATAAAGCATTGGAAAAAGAATTACTCTATCGCTTTGTTTTATTTTCAGGATTGAGCAAAGAAAAAACAGAAGATGTTTTTGCAGCGTATAACGCCTATCAAAGCAGAATACATATTATCGATGGTACATCAGATTATCGTGTGACAGGACGAACAGATTTTGTCTGGCGGCGTTTAATGCACGCGCTTGATCGTTTAGGTGTAGAAATAAAAAATAAAAATAAAAACAATGGCGAAGTCGAAGTGCTGGTTAAAAATATAGCGGATAAGTTTGTAGAACAGGAAGTAGAAAGACCTCGTTATATTGATCCAGAAGATGAAGATTCAAATAATGAAGAGACAGCAACAGCAAAAGAAGAATCTGAATCGGGCTGGCTTTCAGGAATGTTTTCTGATGATAAAAACAGACAGGTTGAAGTTTTTGTAAAACTTGAACCCATAAATAACTCAACACGTCTGCAACTGACTTTAGCAGAAGGTAAAGAAATAGAATCTGGAATTCCTGGGCGATTCAGGGATGGTCTGGTTAATTTATTAAAGTAGCGATTTAAGATCAAAATCTGTTTTTTTATAGTTTATTGTCTCTGATTAAAACTATGCGCTTTTAGTGTAAAGCTTTGTGTCAGAACTATTTAAGGAAAAGTAGGGTGGGTCAAGCGTAGCGGATCCACCTGCTTTGCTAAAATTTATAGGGTTTTATCTTTATGAATTAAAGCATAAGCAGAATGATTATGAATAGATTCAAAGTTTTCTGATTCCAGAGTATAGGCTGAAATACGATCATCATCATTTAAAC
>CAZHEA010000144.1:0-4400 GCA_964531165.1 uncultured Thiotrichaceae bacterium | reverse complement strand
AGCAAAACCAGGCAGGTGACTTCTTCCCGATCGTGGTATAAATGTTTAATTTTTATTTTATAAGAAAGATTATGCTGATCTAATTCTGCGGCAATAAAATCTTTACAGTCCATTACCATGTCATAACGTTTTTTCATTGGCAGCTTTAAATTAAACGCTGCGTATTTACAGTGCCCGCCGGTTAACCAGCGACTCATTAAACGGGCAATATGCATGGGGCGTTCGACCATGTCGCAGACTAACCAGTCAACCGGTTTTTCCGGCAGATATTTAAACCCATCGGCTTTAATTTCCTTAACCAGTCCGCTGTCCATTAAGGCTTTATCCATTGCGCCGTTGTCGATGGCATTAACACGAATGCCGCGGGTAACCAGTTGCCAGGTCCAGCCGCCGGGGCAGGCGCCGAGATCAACCGCCGTCATACCATTTTTTAAAAAACGTTCCTGCTGTTTCTCGCTGAGCATAGTTTTAAACGCTTCTTCGAGCTTTAAGGTTGAACGACTGGGTGCAGATTTTGGGAAACGTAAGCGCTTAATGCCCATGGTATCCGCTGAGCTATTTTTAATATGACTGACACCAATATAAACCGTGCTGGAATTTAAAAAGAATAAATGTAATCGCCATTCACTCTTTTTGTAAATGAGGTTGCTGCGTTCTAACTTAATGGTCAGTGGTGTTGAAAACTTTTTACAAAAACCGCTGAGTTGTTTGCCATCATTGGTGTCCGGTGTTTCCAGCACCACGCTATTAAATGACAGCTGCAGTGTCTGAATAGCGGCGAGCAGAGGTGTAATTCTGTCATCGGCAGGAAGTGTGTTGATGAACTCGCTGACAAAAACACACTGCCGGGAAAAGATCAGTTCTGCATATTGGATTGCCTGATTAAATGTTTCTAAATCCACCGGTGATACCGGATAAAACTCAGCATAGCCACTGTCCGGTTTGGCTTTGATATAACCTGCTATATTTTGAGCTTGTGCCAGCTGCATAATTTCAGAGGCAGATTCTTTTTCAAATCCGGGGCGACAGTAGAGCAAACAGCAGACAGGGTTCATGGGTTTGGACAGGTGAAGTTAGGGAGGGGCGGATTATTCCATACTTTGGCGCTGGTTGAAAATTTAAACGGGGGGTGTAATATCCACCATCCAACCAATATTGTGAGTTTAGTATGTCTGCAGAAGATGTAAAAAAATTAATTGAAGACGGTGTAGAAGGCGCTGAAGCCATTATTAGCGGTGAGGGCTGCAACCTTGAAGCGGTAGTGATCAGTGATGTATTTGAAGGTAAAAGCATGCTGGCAGAGCAGAAAATGGTGTATGCCACGGTGAATCATTTGATTCAGACGGGAGAGCTGCACGCGCTGGGAATTAAAGCTTATACGAAGGCTGAGTGGGCTGAGCAGGGGAAATAGTATTTGCAGGAGTGTATGTCAGGGGTCGGAGTCATGCCCGTGAGTGACTTTCAGAAAACAGAGTACATTCCGGGCATGACTCCGACCCCATTATATTTGTGAATTCAAATCTCCCCCAGCCCTCTTTTTCTAAGAGGGGAGCTGTTTTTTTACGTCCTCCTTAGGAAAAGGGGGACTGAGCGGGATTTAACCCCTTAAATTTCGTAATAAACCTGAGTAAAAATTAAATTTTTTCAGCTATGTAAGAAAGGCTGCCTATTTCAAATCATCCGTCAAATGTGGCTTAATCGCCTCATACAACTTCGGAAACACTTTACTCGCTGCCGCAACTACATTACCGGTTTGCAGGTAATTTCCCTCACCACTAAAGTCAGTCACAATGCCACCCGCTTCGCGCACCAGCAGTACACCCGCTGCCATATCCCATGAATTCAGGCCAATTTCCCAGAAGCCGTCTAAACGACCCGCTGCAACATAAGCTAAGTCCAGTGCCGCAGAACCCGCTCGGCGAATGCCTGCAGCCTGAGGGTGAACCGCTTTAAAGGTTTCCATATAAGTATCTAAATGCTGTGGGTGCTTGAATGGAAAGCCGGTGCCCAGCAAAGAGCCTTTAATGCCTTTATGATCGGTTACCCGAATGCGCTTACCATTGAGTTGTGCGCCATCACCTCGGGCAGCAGTAAATAATTCGTTTTTAATCGGATCAAAGACTACGGCTACTTCCATGCGTCCCTTATGTTGCAGGCCAATTGAAACTGCATATTGGGGAAAACCATGAAGAAAGTTTGTCGTGCCGTCTAATGGGTCGATAATCCATGTATAGTCGCTATTTTCGTTTTGTGTGCCGCTTTCTTCGGCTAAAATGCCATGATCAGGATAGGCTTTGTGAATCGCTTCAATAATCACTTCTTCAGCTTTACGGTCAACCTGAGTCACAAAATCGTTCTGTGCCTTCACTTCAATTTTAATGCGATCGAGCTTGTCGATGCTGCGTAGAATAATATTTCCCGCATCGCGAGCGGCGCCAGTGGCGATATTTAACATGGGGTGCATAGTTGACGATCTTCACAGCTGTTTGGAGGGCGCAGATAATAGCAGAAATCAACACCAATTTCTCCTGAAATACCTTCCCAGATGAATATTTAAACCGGTATGATAGCGGCTTTTCCTAATGACAGATTTTTCATGTTAGATAATATTCGTATCGTTCTGGTAAATACCCACCATCCCGGCAATATTGGTTCCGCCGCTCGCGCCATGAAAAACATGGGAATAACCCGCCTATATCTGGTGGAGCCGAAAAAATTTCCATCATTTGAAGCTTCACAGCTGGCCTCATCCGCCACCGATATACTAAAAGATGCGGTGGTGGTGGATACTCTGGCTGAAGCGCTGCAAGGCTGTCGTTTTGTATGTGGCACGACGGCGCGTTTACGCTCGGTAAAATGGCCACAGGTAGACGGTCGGCAAGCCGGTGAGTTAATTCACCGAGAAAGTGAGCAACATGAAGTGGCACTGGTATTCGGGCGCGAGCGCTCAGGGCTGTCAAATGATGAGCTGGAGCAATGTCAGACACTAGTTAATATCACCACCGGTGAAGCATACAGTTCACTGAATTTAGGTCAGGCAGTGCAGGTGCTGAGCTATGAAATTTTAATGGCGAGTCGTAAAGATTTGCCTGAACTGGTTGTTGAAGAACCGGCTGATAAGAAAGATATGCTGGCCACCAGTGATCAGCTGGAAGGCATGTATAACCATTATATGGATGCGCTGGCTGATTTGAATTTTTTCGGTAAACGTAACCCTGAACATATTATGCGTAAGCTGCGATGTTTATATGGCCGGGCACGGCCGACGCAGCGGGAAGTGCAGATATTGCGCGGGATTTTGTCTTATGCGCAGGGGCGTAAGACACAGACGCTGGAGAAGTAGTTAACTGATTAGGTCCGGGGTCGGAGTCAAAATAAATTTTAGAGTGCTGTATGGAGGCTATTCGATATTATTTTATTTTGACTCCGACCCCTGTTTTTGGCTCCGACCCCTTATGCCCATAAACCGCAACCCCCAGCCAGATCCAGGCAATTAAAAAGCACATTCCGCCAAATGGTGTAATCATTCCCAGTGCTTTAATACCCGTCAAACTCAAGATATATAAACTCCCGGAAAATAAAATAATTCCCGTCAGCATAATCCAGCCGGATTTGGTTAAATTAATTTCGAGTGTTTTAGCCAGTAGCCCAATCAGAATCAAGCCCAATGCATGTGCCATTTGATAATCTACCGCGGTTTGCCAGATGCGCAGTTCATATTCTCCGAAGTGCTGCTTTAAACCGTGTGCCGCAAATGCGCCTAATGCAACCGCCAGAAATGCATTAACTGCACCAGCTATTATTATTTTTCTATACATTTTTCGTCGTCTTCCATAAAATCAGGCACAAAGTATAACAGGAGAACTTAAATGCCATCATTTGATGTGGTTTCAGAAGTCGATACCCATGAGTTAAGCAATGCCATTGACCAGGCGGTGCGTGAAGTGAGCACGCGTTTTGATTTAAAAGGTGCCGATGCCAAAATTGAATTAAAAGATTCAGTGATTAAAATTGAAGCCGAGAATGAGTTTCAGTTAAAGCAGATTTCACCGATTATTTATACCAAGCTGGGCAAGCGTGATATTGATATTCGTTGTCTGGAAAAAAGCAAAGCCGAGCCACGGGGGCAGCGGGCTTATCAGGATATAACGGTGAAGCAGGGCATTGATAAAGAAGATGCCAAGAAAATTGTTAAGCTGGTAAAAGAAATGAAAGTTAAAGTGCAGGCCGCGATTCAGGGTGAGCAGGTGCGCATTACCGGTAAAAAACGTGATGATTTGCAACAGGTAATGGCATTGTTGAAATCATCTGATAAACTGGAAATGGCGCTACAGTTCAATAATTTTAGAGATTAAAAAAATGGTAGGCGCGAGCTAAAGCTCACTCCTACATAAAGATTA
>CAZHEA010000143.1:0-4581 GCA_964531165.1 uncultured Thiotrichaceae bacterium | reverse complement strand
AAATCAAAGCCTTGTTGTAGTTTTCACTAGAAGTAAAATTTATGACTGATTGTTTCAGGCTGCAACCGGCAAGCAACATTGTCATTTCTGGAGTCGAGTTTTTACATTTAAAAATGTATAAGCCGCAAAGTTAATTAGTAAAACTTCAACAATAAATCATTTAAATCTGTTCATATTCTTATTACTGTATTTTAATAACAATGTATTTTTTCAAAAAAATTTATTATTATGGTAATTGCGCCACAAATCACCCCGACTATCTGCTGTAACCTGATAATTCAAGGTAATTTAGGGTCATAAACTAATGCACGGTCGTTAAGCTGTCCATTAGTCTTATTACTATAGGCCAAAAGTCCTATAAAAAATGATGATAAAGTGGCTATATAAATCATGACAAAAAAAACATTAATTGCAGATGATCACCCTCTGGTGCGTGAAGGATTACAACATGTATTAAAACACATCAATTCTGAACAGGTAATTCTACAGGCTGAAGACTATTCTCAGGCACAGGAAATAATAAAGCAACATTCAGATATTGATCTTATTTTACTTGATCTATGCATGCCGTATATGAATGGCATGGCCTCGCTCTATGAACTCCGGCAAAATCTTCCCTGTACACCCATCGTAATTATTTCAGCCTCAGACAATATTAACGATATCCAGGGTGCCATTAAAAATGGAGCCAATGGCTATATCCATAAGTCATCCAGTCATGAAATCATGTTAAACGCACTACGCCTTATTTTGTCTGGTGGTTTATATTTACCGCCTCAGTGGAATACTCAGCCATCACCCGAAAACAACACTCTGACACAAAGACAGAAGGAAGTTATTTCATTAATTGCTCTGGGGAAAGCCAATAAAGAAATTGCCCGAGAGTTTGAAATATCAGATAAAACAGTTAAAGCGCATTTATCAGAAATATTCAAACGTTTACAGGTTAGTAACCGTACCGAAGCGGTTCATCAGGCACGAAAGATTGGCGCACTAAGTTACAGTTAGAGGCATCCCTAATACACACAATGAGTTAATCTATCTTTCATTAATTATCATTATGACAATAAAAAACGCATCAGTGTTGCCAGACGCACCGATTCAACCGGACGTTTAATAAACTTAATAGCCGTATTTTCCTTCAGGCTACCGCAACTATCTGCTTTGTCATCAACCCACATAATAAACGCAGTATTAGTATCACCGTCGCCACAAAGCTGATTAACTTTATCAACATCTGTGTCAGCATTCAGCTGGTAGATATTCGAAACGATAATATCTGGCACAGCTCTTCCAGCATGCCGATCCGACAAAGCGGCATCAAAACTTTCAGCCAGTCGAACATGACACCCCCATGACTTTAATAATGCTTTTAAATTATCTGAGTTTTTTTCATCATCTAACAAAAGCACCTGTGCATTGTGCAGACTATCTTCTATAACTGCCACTCTGTCATTAATTTCAGATTGGCACTGCTCGATATTTTGCAGCGGCACATCCAGACTAAAGATCGAACCTTTAGCCGGTATTGACTCTACACTTAGTTCGTGACCAAGCGCACAGGCCAGTTGCTTTACTACAGTTAAACCTAAACCAATGCCTTTAATATTTTCATTTGATGCATTATCTAACTGTTGAAACTCTTCAAAAATCCGCATTAAATTTTCTGTCACTATACCTACACCGGTATCCGCTACCTGAATACTAATAACGCTTTCTTTATGAACACAATCCAGCACCACACCCCCACTAGGGGTGTAGCGCAAAGCATTCTCAAGTAAATTCCTTAATATTCGCTTCAACAGTAACGGGTCACTAACAATATAATCATCACATACTTTACAGTCAAAGTATAAACCCTTGGTATGCGCCCGAATCACATACTCCTCTCTAAAACTATCGAATATATCTTCAACACAAAATGTTACCAGATTCACATCCACCACACCGGCTTCATATCGTGACACATCCAGAACGCCGTTAAACAGTTTATTCATCCCGTGAATTGATTTATGCATATTCTCCATTAACTGCTGCTGTTTGTTTTCATCCCCTGCTCTTTCTCTCAGCTCACACAGAAACAAATTTAACGCCTGTAGAGGTTGTCGCAAATCATGACTAGCTGCAGCTAAAAATTTAGACTTAGATATACTCGCCTGCTCTGCGATATCTTTCTGAACTGCAAGCTCAGCAGCAAGTGCCTCATTCATAAAACGCTGTTTAAGTGATGAAGCATAGAAACCATGTGAATTACGATGCAATAAAAACAGCATTACTGTAAATAGAGTTATCCCAAAAGCTAAAATCTGATATATAGCTTTATCTTCATTTAACAAGCTAACAAACAGAGGTAACACCATTAGTACAACAGGATAAAAAGTCGGGCTGTAAGCTGTAGACGTAGCCGTAATTGCTGCGGAGCCTATCACTATTACAATAAACAACAATGACTGATAAACAAATGACTCTCCATGAAAAAACAGAATCCCTATCGAACCCCATGCGGCAGTAGCCAACCATGACATCACGATATAAGGTCGCGCCCAGACATGCATCAATTCATCTACTGGTTGTACCTGCTTCCAGCGCCGACTTAAAACCCACAGTCCAATATAAATACCCCATATAACCAAACACCAGATAAAACCAGTAACAAGTGTAGTAGCAGGCCAGAGCATAATGACAGTGAGCAATGAGCCCAGTAAAACCATTGGTACATAAAATGGAGTCTGACTATAAATATGGCGAATTTGTTCAGCTTCAATTCGTACATCCATCGCTATTGAATATTCAGATACCGTTGATGCTTGCTGTTTCTTATTTAACGACTGATTGTGTATTACTATTTTTGCCATGTACTTATCCCTGCTTAACGTTACCTCCAACTATCCTGTTAAATCAACAACCTTTCTTACGGATAATTATTGTTTAATTACAATCTATAGTTAGATTTCAGATCTTCTTCGTTATTTTTATAAGTCAGTTATATCACGTCTATTTTAAAAATTATTTAATATTACTTATGTGATTTTTATTAGTGCTAAATTTGTTTATTAATAACAGCTTAAGGCATCTACGTTATTTGACTATGCACACTGTACGGCACTATTGATTAATAGATGCCACATTGTTAACCCGCGCATACCCAGCTTAATTAGTTTTAAGCGCGATTTATCAACCTTTATCACTCTAGGCTTATATATTTTATGGATTGTATCACGGCTTGCAGATAGCAATGTTAAGTCATTAATTTCAAACCATACATTATCATGCACTTATGAAGTTTGATAAATACCAACTATCGGAGCAGCTCTCTCCATTCCTCATCACTCATGTGTTTTACTATTCGGCCTATCGTTGAGTAATGACAACCATAATACTCACCAATTTACTTTAATGTATAGCCTCTATAAAATATGAAACCCGAAGGAAAAACAGGTCTGATAGGATGATTAGACATATGCGAAAGATAAGCGCAATAACAGGCTGTACACTTATCATAAATAACCCAAGGGCATGGCACTGGAGAACTTACAACAAACTAGTAACGGAAGAAAGCAGGGTTTGTGAACAGGTTGATCTGCTATTTATGATATAAGCAAGCTACTCAGAAGAAGCCAATGATATAATTATTCGATAAATTAAAGATGTTATTAGCCATTACCCGCATTAGCCTTAAAATGATTAATAGCATCTATAAATCTCATCGCCTTAGTTTTACTCCTCGTATAGACTTGCCCATATTTATAACCTTCTTTGCTAAATACCTGAACAATAAACCACTCTCTCTTTTCAAACAATTTAATCGCACCTATTGAGTTAAAATAAATTCTTTTATTAATACTTCTTGTCGAGTGCGTTGACATAGAAATATCTGAATAATCGCTTGGTGGTGCGTAATATAGTCCTTTGGTAATTAAGCCACTACCAATGCCTACATAATCGCTCGTCACTGTAACGAATTCAGGCCTAAATTTAGATGGCTGTTCCATAATGACTTGTTCAATTATTTTAACTGCACTATCTCCACTCATCTCACTTTGTTTGATGTGCTGTATTTCAGTGGCGCAACCTTGCAAAAAGAATAGAACAAGTAAAGCTAACGAGATAATCATTTTTTTGTTCATGAACGCGCTAGTTCTTAATGAATTTAAAGCACTATAACTTATCCCATTAAAAGCAATGCTATTATTTCACACTAGAAAGCACTCAATTAACTAAAACATAATGAAGCTTTACACTTTAAACCGTATATAGAATTGTATATAAAAAACACATAGGCATCCCCCTCCTGAAAAACAGAGCTCATTCAAGCAGTAACTTTCAATAGATACTGGTAGAGGGATTGATAGCCCACATCCCTGTGTGCCATCCCTGCGGGGCGCGTAAAAGCTTCGCGTCTAAAAAATGCTTTCCTGCACTTTTTTCGAAACTGCTTCGAACCACGTACTTTCTCTCCGCCATATCCATAAAAAAAGCCCCCCTGAAAACAGGGGGGCTTAGTAGTAATAATTTTCTTTAAATACTGTTAGAGGGATAGATAGCCCACATCCCTGTGGGCTACTCCTGCGGAGCGCGATA
>CAZHEA010000142.1:0-4690 GCA_964531165.1 uncultured Thiotrichaceae bacterium | reverse complement strand
AACGCGCTTTTCAGCGAAACGCGAACTTTACAGGAATCAGGATCGTGCGTAAAGCGCTACCCTTGAGCTCTATTGGAAGATTACCGGTGAATTTTTATTTTTTTGTTTGGACACATATACTATCGCGAGATAATAAGTGTCCGGCAGCCAATATTGCATATATTATCAGGATCAGAAACTGCTCAAATATCGGTATGATGTTAACGGGCAGTCTAATTGTAAATGATTAACAAACTACGGGTTATTGTTAATCTACCTGTTATGTTTTTGGAGAAAAAATGAGAAAGAGTATTACATTTACACTTATCATATGGCTGCTAATTTTCGCCATATTTGAAATAGGAGTCCGCTCATACGACTACATTCTTGAGCCCAGTTCAGCTAAGCCTGAATATATATCTAACCCAACTTCTATCTTTGTCCCTCACCCCTTTACTACATATGCCGCAAATCCAACCAATATAAACCATAATGCACAAGGTTACAGAGCGAAAAAGGGCAAAGTATATAAAGCCGATTCTGAGTCAATTAACATAGTGAGTTTAGGCGGCTCAAGCACCTACGGAACCAGGGTGTACACTAAAGACAGTTATCCCTATCTGCTTGAAGAAACTTTACGGCAATCCACATATACAGAGAAAACAATAAATGTGATTAATGCTGGGCTAGGCGGATACAGCACTCCAAATATTATCTCCCTTCTGTCTGGAAAAATTGTTCATTTAAACCCAGAGATAATAATATTCTATGTGGGCTTCAACGACGCTTGGACTCGGCTAATGTTTTCAGGCTTTAAACTTGATTATTCTCACGCACAGAAATCCTGGGTTGAACCTGACTTTGCCTTTTGGAGATACAGTAAATTTTTAGATATAGTGGCCGGCAAACTAGGATACCCATCTGCAAAACCTCATATACATTCGATTGCGTGGCAACAAATGAGCGGAAGTCCTGATACGAATTTAAGCAATTCCTCGGTAGACGCATTTAGGGCAAATTTGATGACACTTATCGGCATCACTAGAACTCACGGATCAATACCGATATTAGTGACCCAGGCAACAGACTTCAGGAACCATCCTTTACCAGCAAATAACAAAGAATGGATGCAAGCACTGGAGCAGCACACAAAAGTTATTGCGCAGGTAGCTAATAGCATGTCAGTAGACTTGATTGATGTTCGAAGCCCTATGACCAACAGGAAAGAGTATTTTCTTGATGTGCTGCACATGAATAGAACGGGAAATAAACAGCGAGCTAAAATTATCGCCGACTATCTCATACAGAATAAACTCATGGGGAAAAGTGAAAATAAAGCAGATTCGGCTAAATTGAATTTAATAATTGAATATATGAAATTACAGCATGCAGATGTTTTTGTTAAGAAGGTACTGGCATACAGAATAAACCAAATGCGGAACTCTGGCACAACAATAAGTCTTGCGGATGAAGAAAAAATTATCAGTACATTTTCCAATTTTGAAAATGTTATTGCTATGTACGCTCCAATATACAAACGTCTTTCCAAAGAAGCATTAATAAAAGCAAATAAATTCTTTAGCTCTAATTTAGGAAAAAAGTCTATGTCTTTATACGCGAATGCTAAAGCCGCCCCCAAACCCCGCTTAACAGAAAATGAGTTTAATACGATTAAAACTTACCAGGCATCTGCTGGCTGGCAAGAAATAAAGCGGAAAAGGCCTGACATTAACCGTGACGCATATAACATATCTGGCCATATGATAAAACAAACTTTAAGCGGCGAATTAAAGTTGCCCACCCACAAATAAGCTAATCAAGAAAAACAGCTAACTTTTAACTTCTATGCCCGGGGCACATATCTAAAACAAAGTATAGATAAATGGTGCTACTACTGAACCTTGCGTCAATACAACTAAGGTTCCCAGCACCAGCAGAACCAGGATGATTGGCGCTAACCATAATTTCTTACGGGCGCACATAAAACGCCATAAATCTTTAATCAACTCGAGCATTAAAAAGGATTCTCCATATTCTCGCTGGATTTGGGTTTTGTTTCTATGCGATATGATTCAATTTTTTTATTTAGCTTACGTGAGAGAATATCCTTGCCTAGCAACTTTAGCACCAAGCTATAAGGGGTAAAAACAGCAAAAAATATCAGCCCCAAAATGATGCGGGTATTAATCCAGCCCAAAATCTGGCCAACCACCATCCAAAGTCGGTAGATGGGTTTTAAAACAAAAGGAGCTGTCAACGCAATACCACCACTAACTGCCAGAACATACCAGGGCCAGACTGGGTAGGTGCCATCAAATACCCACGGGAAAAACCCGCCAAAAAGTATAGCCGTAAAAATACCAAACATCAGACCGAAGTCTCGAGTTTCTTTTTTGCTTGTTTGTGAGTTTGTTTTTATATTCATGTTTATGTTTCTTTGAACTTGTTAACAATTAATCCAGTTCAAATTCCTGTCGCCAGCCATCATCCCCCGTCCACTCAGGCTGCTGACGCTTGTCAAGCAAATAATTTTCCAATACCAGATAATCCATTTCTGTACGCATAAAACAGCGATAAGCATCTTCTGGAGTACACACAATCGGTTCTCCACGCACATTAAACGACGTATTTACTAATACCGCACAACCTGTTTTATCTTCAAATGCTTTTAACAACTTATAAAATCGTGGGTTAGTACGTTCATGTACCGTTTGAATTCGAGCAGAATAGTCAACATGCGTAATCGCTGGCAGCTCAGAGCGGGGGATATTTAATTTTTCGATACCATGCAACTTATTCTGCTCGACAGTTACAGATATTCGTTTAGACTCCGCAACGGGTGCTACAATCAACATGTACGGGCTACTATCACTATATTCAAAATAGTCACTAACTCGTTCAGCTAGTACAGCAGGTGCAAACGGTCTAAATGACTCCCTGTATTTTATTTTCAAATTCATAACTGACTGCATTTTCTGACTGCGCGAATCGCCTATAATGGAACGACCACCCAGAGCACGCGGGCCAAACTCCATACGCCCCTGCGACCACCCTATAATGCTTCCATCGACTAAAATGTCGGTTAGGCGTGTAAATATTTCACTGTCATCAAGACATTCATATTTAGCCTTCACGGAATCCAGATAAGAAACAATTTCTTCATCTTTAGCGCTCGGCCCCAAATAACTTCCCTTCATACTGTCATTTGAATCTACAATACGCGCTTTTTTGTAATAGTCATACCAGGTAATCAGCGCAGCGCCTAATGCTCCACCAGCATCGCCGGCAGCAGGTTGAATCCATAATTTTTTAAATATACCTTCACGATACAAACGCCCATTAGCGACACAATTTAAGGCAACCCCACCTGCAAGACATAAGTTCTCATGCCCCGATTCTTTTTTTATCGTTCGACTCAGGCGTAGAATTATTTCTTCGGTGACCTCCTGAATAGAACGTGCAATATCCATTTCTCGCTGGGTAATGGTTGATTCAGCCGTGCGTGGAACCCCCGCAAACAAACGATTGAATTTATCATTTGTCATAGTTAGACCCGTTGCATAGTTAAAATAAGACATATCAAGACGGAATGTTCCATCATTTTTTAGATCTAGAAGATTGTCATAAATTAAGTTTACATATTTAGGCTCACCATAAGGGGCTAAGCCCATTAATTTATATTCGCCAGAATTAACTTTAAAACCGCTATAGTATGTAAATGCCGAATATAAAAGCCCCAGCGAATGCGGAAAGTCAATTTCCCAGACAGGCTTTAGCTGCGACCCTTCTCCCGACCAAACCGATGTTGTTGCCCACTCACCCACACCATCCAGGCACAATACACTGGCATTTTCAAATGGGCTTGGGAAAAAAGCAGATGCAGCATGCGATTGATGATGCTCTGCAAATAATAATTTAGGTAAATCCTCGTCCTTACAGTTAGCTAATTGTTTTAATTCTTTTCTGAGCGTCATCTTTAGAAATAATTTTTCCTTTAACCAGACCGGCATCGCCATCAGGAAAGAGCGAAAACCTCTTGGCGCATAGGCCAAATAAGTTTCAAGCAAACGTTCAAATTTAACCAGTGGTTTATCATAAAAGGTAATAGCTTCAATATGTGCTAAATTTATACCTGCTTCGTCCAAACAATAATTAATCGCATGCAGCGGGAATCCCGCATCATGCTTCTTTCTTGAAAACCGTTCTTCCTGAGCTGCGGCAATAATGTGACCATCCCTCACTAAGGCTGCAGCACTATCATGGTAATATGCAGAAACACCTAAAATATACATTCTTAAATACTTTCCATCAGACCCCAGCAAAAATGCTGACACATTTAATACCTTAATCTGATATCATACACTAACTTCTCTGCCCTCCAACACTTCCATAAATATAGATAGAATTCACGTGACAATAACAGCCTTCTCTTTACTACCATTAACACCCGAATTTTTAGCCAATATCGCTTCACTGGATTACCAGACCATGACGCCGATACAGGCGCAAAGTCTGCCTGCTATTCTCGAAGGCCAGGATTTACTGGCGCAAGCAAAAACCGGCAGTGGCAAAACCGCTGCCTTTGCCATCGGCCTGCTACACAAACTTGATGTGCGTTCATATACCACGCAGGCGCTGGTACTTTGCCCCACCCGAGAGTTGGCCGATCAGGTGAGCAAGGAAATCCGGCGGCTGGCGCGCGCCATCCCCA
>CAZHEA010000141.1:0-4925 GCA_964531165.1 uncultured Thiotrichaceae bacterium | reverse complement strand
ACTTATCAATAATATATTCCGGCGTCGTGACTTTTCCGCAATCATGTAACCAGCCCGCAATCATTAATTCATAGCGATCTTTATCGTTCATTTTAAAATTTTTTAATGCACCATCCGTTTCACGATCACAGGCATCTGCAATCATCATCGTCAGTTCCGGTAAGCGCTTACAGTGTCCGCCGGTATAAGGTGACTTTTCATCTATGGCGGTTGCTATTAATTTAATAAAAGCATCGAACAACGCTTTTTGTTCTTCAATTAATTTTTTATTGGTTAACGCAACCGCTGCCTGTGAAGCCAGAGATTCCGCCAGCTTCTGATCCTGACTGGAAAAATCAACCACAGAATGATTATCAAGTGACAGAGAATTAATTAGCTGTAATACACCGATAACATCACCATTATGGTTTTTCATGGGGATGGTTAATAATGATTGTGTACGATAACCTGTGGTTTCATCAAACTTTCGAGTACCGGAAAAATCAAAACCCGTGGCGTGATAAGCATCATGAATATTAATAGTATGATCATTTAATACCGCACTGGTAACAACCATAGACAGATTTTTCTGGCCGTTAATATGCAAGGGTAAAGGCGGGAAATCAATACCATGACCAGTTGTCCCCCCCATATGAATATCTAATGAATCTGTAGAAACAATTTCAAATACCAGCTCATCATTATCATTAAGCGTATACAGCGAGCCACCATCAGCATTGGTGAGGTTTTTTGCACCATCCAGAATCAACTCTAACACCCGTTGATTGTTTTTTTCTGCAGACAATGCAATGCCTATTTCATTTAGCAATGCAATTTTGGATATCATTTTATCCATGAACTTCTACACCTATATCACACTAATGGCACAAAGATAAAGAACACCGCTAACTAACAGCTACAGCTAAAGAACAAACAAAATAGAAACAGGCATTTTTAGGCTAATTAAAAATCACCTTCCGCTGCACGCTGCATAATTTCATTAAGCGTATCGCGCACCGTAATCGCCTCAGCTTTTAATGCCGGTGGGATCGGTTGACCGCCATAAATCATTAAATCCATATCCAGTGTATAAATCCACAACTTACCCTGTTCATCTTCAACCACAGAAATTCGACAGGGTAAAAAACTCGAATACGCATCATTAAAGTTCAGCATACTGGCGGCGGTCATAGCATTACACAGTAAATATATTTTCACATAACGATAGGGTTTTCCTGACATCGCCACCACCTGCTTCGACAGTGGCAACTCTCCAACATTTTTTATGTTTAACTCATTCGCAATTGAAAGAATTGACGTATTCAAATCATCTGCAGTGACGTCCTCAGCCACTTCATATTTAACAATCATGGCGTCAACAGCCGAACCCGTTTGATAGAGTTTTTTGGCGAATTCCGTATAGGTATCTAAAGATTTTTCATCAAATGTAATCAATTTTTCATAAACCGGTTGTAACTTTATCGCCGCGATTACGCTTGCGACAATAACAACAAAACCGATAGCTGCCAGTAAATTTCTAATCATATTTTTAACCTTTTAATATCCCTTATATTTTATTAACAAAACTCAGCATTCGCCCGATTTAACATTATGTTATTTGGTAATACCACCATGTGTTAACTTTTCCGGCGATAATAACTTTTCCAGCTCAGCCCGTGATAAATCCGTCATTTGCTCAGCCACATCTAAAACAGCCCGACTTTCGGCATAAGCGGTTTTAGCGATTTTCGCCCCCAGCTCATAACCAATCACCGGATTAAGTGCGGTAACTAAAATCGGATTTCTACCCAGTGCTGCATCAATATTCTGCTGATTCACGGTAAAGCCGACAACCGCTTTATCGGCCATCATACGTGCACCATTAGCAAGAATTTCAATACTTTGTAATAGATTATAGGCAATCACCGGGAGCATCACATTAAGCTGAAAATTACCCGACTGGCCGCCAATTGTAATTGTAGCATCATTGCCTATTACCTGAGCGCAGATCATCGCCATTGATTCGGGAATCACCGGGTTAACTTTTCCCGGCATAATACTGCTGCCGGGCTGCAATGCGGGTAAGGCAATTTCACCGATGCCCGCTAATGGGCCGGAATTCATCCAGCGTAGATCATTGGAAATTTTCATCAGGCTAACAGCAATCGTTTTTAACTGGCCACTTAGCTCTACCGCCGCATCCTGAGTACTCAGGCCTTCAAATTTATTCGGATTACTGGTAAACGGGTGGCCGCTGGTTTTCGACATTTGCGCAGCAAATTTATCCGCAAATTGGGGATGAGCATTAATCCCAGTACCCACTGCTGTGCCACCCTGCACCAACGCACTGATGCGTGGCAATGCGGACTGCAAGCGCTCGACTCCGAGCCCAAGTTGCGCTGACCAGCCACTTAACTCCTGTGCCATGCTCACCGGCATCGCATCCATTAAATGTGTACGACCGGTTTTGATTACCTGCGTCAATTCTGCTGCACGCTTATCAATAGCCGCCTTTAAGTACTGCAGAGCGGGGATCAACTGTTCAGCCGTCTGTAAACTGGCACTGACATGAATGGCGGTGGGAATCACATCGTTTGAACTCTGCCCCATATTCACATGATCATTAGGGTGAACCGGCAAATCAACGGTGCTGGCAAGGTGAGAAATCACCTCATTTGCATTCATATTGGTACTGGTGCCTGAGCCAGTCTGGAAGATATCAATGGGAAACTGATCATCATAATCACCACGGCTGACTTTATCAGATGCTGCGATTATCGCATCGGTAGTTGCCTGGCTCATTTCCCCAAGATCACAGTTGACCTGTGCACAGGCAGATTTAATCTGGCCTAAGGCCCTAATTAACGCCCGTGGCATCACCAGCCCACTGACCGGAAAATTATCAATAGCACGCTGAGTTTGCGCGCCGTACAGGGCGTTGGCGGGGACTTCTAACTCACCCATACTATCTTTTTCTATGCGAACTTCGCTCATTATTTTCTCCGTCAATGCTTTAATATTCAAGGGTAGAGTCAATTCCAGTGAAGATAAGTTGTAACCTGTTGAAATATATAAAATTCGACAGTGTCAGCTCCCCTCTTTGGCAAAGAGGGGTTGGGGGAGATTTAAAAACGTTCAAGTTAAAGGCCATATTAACAGTGCATTCAAACCTGAATATTTTTAAATCCCCCTCATTCCCCCTTTTTCAAAGGGGGAAGCCCATCTGAAATATCCTAAAATATTTATAATATTATAAGGTTACAACTTAACTTACTGGAATTTCGATCGGAAGCAAATTTGACTCAGACCTCATACTTCGCGACCCCGTGATTGTCAACATCATTAATTTAACTCAATCTCAAACTGTGAAAAACTCACAGCACCTGTATAATCCACCCTAAATTATCAGCGTGCCTTAATGTGCACATTTTAGCCGAAAGAAGAAGACTATATGCAACTATCTGAACTCACCGCAATCTCCCCCGTTGACGGCCGCTATGGCAGCAAAACAGCGGATTACCAGACCATCTTCAGTGAATTTGGCCTGATACGCCACCGCGTACTGGTGGAAGTCCGCTGGTTAAAAGCCCTCGCCGCAGAAACCGCAATTAAAGAAGTCCCGGCGTTAAGCGCTGATGCCAGCAGCTTACTGGATAACATTGAAACAGATTTCAGCGTAGACGATGCACAGCGTATTAAAGACATCGAACGCACCACCAATCATGATGTAAAAGCAGTTGAGTATTTTCTAAAAGAAAAAATTGCCGGTAATGCAGAGCTCGAAGCCATTTCAGAGTTCATTCACTTTGCCTGTACCTCTGAAGATATTAACAACCTGTCACACGCCTTAATGTTAACTGAAGGTCGCGATAACGTATTACTTAAGCAAATGGATGAAGTCATTGAAAAAATGAAAACCATTGCACTGGATCTCGCCGAACAACCCATGCTCAGCAAAACCCACGGCCAGCCTGCATCACCCAGCACCATGGGTAAGGAATTTGCCAATGTAGTATATCGCCTGCAAAAGCAACGTAAGCAGGTAGCGGCGGTAGAGATACTCGGCAAAACGAATGGCGCAGTGGGTAACTACAACGCTCACCTGTCAGCCTACCCGGAAATTGACTGGGAAGCATTTTCGAAAAACTTTATTGAATCTCTCGGCATTAATTTCAATCCTTACACCATTCAAATTGAGCCACACGATTACATGGCGGAACTGTTTGATGCGGTTGCACGTTTCAACACCATTTTAATTGATATCAGCCGCGACATCTGGGGCTATATTTCAGTCGGTTACTTCAAGCAGAAAACCGTAGCCGGTGAAATTGGATCTTCGACTATGCCTCATAAAGTTAATCCGATCGATTTTGAAAATGCCGAGGGCAATTTAGGTATTGCCAATGCACTATTTACTCACCTGACAATGAAACTACCGATTTCCCGCTGGCAGCGTGACTTAACTGACTCTACTGTTCTACGTAATCTGGGCGTCGGCTTTGCACACTCTTCTATTGCTTACTCATCGGCGATGCGCGGACTGAATAAACTGGAAATTAATCCCGCCGCATTAGAAGCAGAATTAAATAATAACTGGGAAGTATTAGCGGAGCCCATTCAAACCGTCATGCGTAAATACGGCATTGAAAAGCCTTACGAAAAATTAAAAGAACTAACCCGTGGAAAGAAAGTCGATCAGCAGATTATGAAAGAGTTTGTTGAAAATCTGGATATGCCACAGGAAGGTAAGGATCTGTTAATTAATATGACACCGATGAATTATATTGGTAATGCAATTGAGCAGACGAAGAAGATATAGTGACGCACACTGCCCTCTTTCTTAAAAAAGAGGGGGCCGGGATAATAGAAGGAGCGTTCTCGTAAGGGGTCGGAGTCAAAATTGATTTAACTCTACTACAGGATTACCCAGCACCACATATCAATTT
>CAZHEA010000140.1:0-4946 GCA_964531165.1 uncultured Thiotrichaceae bacterium | reverse complement strand
GTATAGGCTTTATTATTAACCAACGTAGCAGAGGTTAAAGAGATGGTGGGTGAAGTATTATCCGCCACATAATTAAAATCGATACTACTGACATTATTTAATATGTCCGTCGCCACTACTGTAATTTTAACAATGCCATCAGTATAATTTGTGCTGTTTAATGACATCACAGGCGCTTCCACCTGGCCATTGCTATGCAGGACATCATTGACCTTGAACTGTACAGATTTAACACCAATCGGATCGGTTACTATGAAGTCCAGGTTAACCAGACCTTTCAGAAAACTATCAGGTGCTACGCCTGCCGTTACAGTCGGTCCGATCTGATCAACCGCTGTAGATGGCACACCACCAAAGACGCCGTCCGTCGAGCTGGCAATCTCATTGGCGTACAGGACAAATTCATCGACACCCAGACTTGTCTGATTTCTGTCTGAGCTGATAATGCTTAATATGTGTTGCGCAACTTTAGAACGCAATGTATCAACATCTAAAGGTACAGAACCCAGCGACAGCTGGCCTACGCTATTACCGTTATTTATAAAACCTAAACCATTAAATACACCATCGGCAGCAATGTCCTGACACAATACCTGCGTCGCATAGATACTGGAGTTTTGGTTAAAACGGTGAGGTGTCACACCGTTGGTTTCGGATACTTCAGCCGTGAACGAGGAGATGGCCGCCAACACTGCGCCATATCGCAAGTTATCAGTTACTTCAAAGTTCGCATTATTTGGATCGGTAATGTTAAGAGGTTTTGTCCCCAGAATATCCACACCGGCTAAACCAGAAAAGACACTGGTCGCCTCGGTAATCGCATTATTCACGTTAACACCTGAACTTATCTTATAGTCTGCAAGACAGGAGGCCATGTGCGTGAAAGGCGTCACCTGGAGCGTAATCGCACTCCCCTGCTCATAAAACATATAAGCACGCAGCACTTGCCCAGATAACAAGTCGACTGACACACCAGAGGCCTCTTCAGTATAGCGACCACCACTTACCTCAATAACAACCGGTCTATCCTGACTGGTAAAACCTGCAATCTCGAAATCACCATTACCATCGGTGACGGTTTCAGCAATTAACTCACCCTGTTTACCATCATCAAATTTAAAGACACGTAATGTGCCATTAGTGATTACCGCATCCGTTACCGTACCACTCAATGTTGCACTGGGAGCTATAGCGGGTACGCCACTGCCACTGTTACCACAAGCAGATAACAAACTTACAACTGAGAAAACACTTATTATCCTTACTATATTTTTCACAATTAATCCTTTTTTTATATATTTAAAATGTGATGTAAAAACCGGCTTCAAGCTTTGCTAATACATCATTGGTTGGAAGTGACACACGGAATGAAAATCCCGTATCATAATCTTTGAACCAGTCCGTCTGTGTAGTGAAGTTCAGATCCACCGCAAGACCTGTTTTGGACGCATCTTCAAAACGCTGCGCTAAGAATCCCTGATTATCGGTGATGAAACGATCTTTAAATTCAAGAGATGCAAGCGATAAACCAATGCCAAGCCAGGGTTTAAAATGACGAGATAGTCGAAATTTTAATTGATAGAGAACAGCGACTTCAAAGCCAGAAACGGTTTGACCAATTTCAGTCTCGGAGCCATCAAAGTCCAGTGAATGATATTGTCCTTGTATCCAGAAGCGACTGCTGCGCGCTGAATTGATAATAAGTAATCCACTAAGAAGATTGACCGCAGGTGAAACTTTCGTGTCTAAATCAAGCGATGATTTATACAGCCCGACAACAGGCAATAGACCATATTCAAATGTGTCTGCGTATGTGAGTGAAGCAAAGGTGATTAGAAAAAACCCGATAAATCCTTTAATAACTCTGTCCATTTTCCTGAAAATATAACGATGTTAGCTGTATATTTATA
The DNA here is from genome assembly GCA_964531165.1 of uncultured Thiotrichaceae bacterium. Taxonomy (GTDB): domain Bacteria; phylum Pseudomonadota; class Gammaproteobacteria; order SZUA-229; family SZUA-229; genus SZUA-229. The sequence continues at coordinate 3,036 of CAZHEA010000140.1, read as the reverse complement.
ACACTTAAAAACGATCTATTCTGATCCGTGCTATATCCTATGTTTGTACGCGAATCTTACCACCAAAAAACAGCCATTTCTATTATTTTCGAGAAATTACAAAGAGTCTATAACCCTTGTATAGCAATGTTTTTGGTAGTTTGTAATTCCCAATAAATATAACGAAAAGTCAATAGTCCAAACCAACTAATTGTCGATTACATGACATCTAATTGCGGCTCTTAAATTGTTTTACAGAACCTGTAAACAGCGCAACAAATCAATGCAAGCAACACTTCTTATACTTTTTGCCACTACCACATGGACAGGGATCATTGCGACCAACTTTAGGCATATCGTGCACAATGGGTTGAGTAGATTGTTTTCGTTGTTCATAAAAATGCTGGAACAGTCGATTTAAGTCCGGTTCAATTTTCTGTTGCTTGACTTCTATTTCCTTCTCATTCATGGCATCCAGTTTTTCAAAGCCCGCCTCTGTGGCAAATAACCGGATAGATTGAATACACTTTTCTGTGAAAGCGGCATCTGTTGCCGACATCGGCCCCCAGAGATTAAGACCCCGTAAAAACCCGTCACACCATTCATCAACGATAAGATATTTTTTTTCATCGACCTCTCTTTCAAGAAACAGCGCTTCATATTGGTGTGTATTTAGCGATTGCATGACGTGGTTATACAATGCAAAAATCGCCGTTGAAAAATCACTATATGCTTTTTTACTTTCCCATTCAGGCATAAAGGATTCTCCGCCCCATATAGCCGGCATCCATTGAGAAGGTTTAATCATATTAGGCGAGCAAGCCAATGCCGCAAAAAAACCATCGAGTTCAGACACGTCAAGTACTGAATCATCATTACCATAATGCATCAAATAGTGATCAATCATATCGATGGCACTATCAGCATCGTGGCTTTGCGGTTCTGAAAGCCTGTCCAGCTCATGAGCCTGTAATAAATCTGGCTTGGGTGTTGAACGTTCAGAGCGAAAACCCATTTCAATCTCCACCTCTTCAAGGTCGCCGGCGCAGCTAATCTCAACACAGCCTTTTTTGAAGAGCTGACGAATACCGTCAATGGCTTCTTTTGCGTCGAGATCTAGCAGGAAACAAATCAACAGGCCATTAAGATGCTTCGCTGACTCATCGGGTAATAACATATAATCGCAATAGTGCTGGATAACCCGCTCTCTACAGGCAGGTTGTCGCTTCACTATTTCAGCCATACTATCGGCGGCCATTACGCGAGCAAACTCATCGTGGTGATTATCATTTAAATAAGTCACAAGAAGATTAATTGCCTGTTCACCAATCATTCCCATCACCTTCGGTAAGTCACTGAGCGCCCAGTCATCCTTAACCATCACATCAAACTGATCAATCAGTGGTGCCGCCGCCTTCGTCGACCCTAACTGACCCAGTGTCCGCCAGGCGTGTAGTGGCACCCAGACCTCTTTGCTTTCAGCATTTTCGGCATTCAATGCCTCATCTGCAACCAGTTCCAACAAAGCAGGTACATCCTCTTCACTAAACCCATACTGGAGATAATCGTGCCACTGCTCACTGTGACCTACTTCACCTAATGTAAAGAGCACGCGGGTTTTATCATTTGTTGTCATTAATCATCACCAGGTTAGTATTGTGTGTTATTTATTCAGGCAAAAAAATTTCATCGAGATCACACTTTAAAATAACGATTTAATTTTTACAGCATTATCCGTTGCTATCTGCCTGAAATCATTTGAGACTCTTTTATCGGCCGCCACACCTTCCCAAAACTCAAGTGCGACCTCACCAGACGATAACCATAAATCAGCATGCTGCATTGGTCTGATTGGCAAGGTAAATTTACGCTGTATAATTTCACCACGCACCGGGGCATAAATCATTGGCAACATATCGTAGGCAGGGAGTAATTTAAAGCCCCTTTCGGTAATCGTCATACTCAAATTACCCAAATGCATATCCGTATTACCTATCCAGTGCCCATACAGTTCATTCCAGAAACAAACACACGCATCCTCTGAACTAATTAATTTCTGCTGCTGCATTTGCTGCGCCACTTTTGACCATCTCTGTGCTAAGCCAACAAATTCAGCATCAATGGCGAGCAGTGAAATCATCGGCACCCTGCCCGCCTCACCCACACGATCAAACCGCTGGCTTTCGAGAAAGACTCGACCATCAAATTGAAATATCTGTGTACCGGCCGCAGACATGCCTGCCTGACTCATGCTGTTTAACGCATGATATTCACAGATCAACAAATCTTGCCAGCGACGCGCTTCGACTGAATCACCCGCCGGAGAATATTTAACAATGACGTGTCCTTTATCTTGCGTGAAAGCGGTAAATTTTTGATGCTCTCCGCCTGCCGAAGATCCACCCTGCCATTGTTTTAAGATGGCATTTGCACGAACAGGATAAGTTGATTCACGATCTTCAATAATATCCAGTGACCTGTGTTGGAAATCATGTAATGCAGCGCCGCCCAGGATAAGGTGCCCAGATAAATCAAAGCCATCTTGCAATAGATATTGGCCCACTTGTTGCGCGCTCCAGTATTTTGCATCATCAGGATAACCCCGACGTACCGCATAATTGTGCGCAACTAATTTCCCCATAAAGCCTTCCGGGCGAAGGTCGTCAAGCATATAAGGCAATGACGGATAAATACCATTACCAGCATCACCCTTTAACCAGCGATCCGTGGAAGGTGTTTCGATATAAAATTGCTCATTCCCGATTCCGTGCAGGTTTGCCAGCTGTTGCGGCTGACCTTTCTCATCAATAGCATAAACGGGGATTGCACCATCGGCATCAAATATTGGCCGAGATAGTGCGTACATGGTTGCACGCGCCTGACCAATTCTCAGTACTTGTGATCCTGCACGTGCAACTAATCTGGATAATGTTGGCTGGCTGACGGCCAACTCAGCCTGTAGCTGGGAAGACGTAAGCGCCCCTCTTTCATCCAGCAGTCTGATTAAGCTTTCTAATTGACTTCTCATGAATAGATACTTGAATAGATATATTTATC
>CAZHEA010000139.1:0-5174 GCA_964531165.1 uncultured Thiotrichaceae bacterium | reverse complement strand
GTGTATTCCACTTAATGACCCATGCATTTTTTAAAGCGCTGTTATTTTTAGCTGTTGGCTCGGTGATTATTGCCATGCATCACGAGCAGGATATGCGCAAAATGGGTGGCTTAAGAAAGTATATGCCAATCACCTGGATTACTTCACTGATTGGTTCGTTAGCGTTAATTGGTTTCCCGGGTTTTTCCGGCTTCTTCTCTAAAGACTCAATTATTTTAGCCGTCGGTGAATCGCATTTGCCCGGAGCCGAAATAGTCTATCTGATGATTTTAGCGGGTGTGTTTGTTACCGCTTTCTATTCCTTCCGTATGTACTTTTTAGTATTCCACGGTGAGGAAAGAATGGACCAGCATACCAAAGAACATTTACATGAAACCCCATGGGTGGTTACGGTACCGCTAATTGTACTGGCATTTTTCTCGGTGGTTATCGGCTGGCTTACCATTGAACCGATGTTGTTTGGTGATTACTTTAAAGGCGTTATTGTAGTTAATGAATCACACGATGTACTTAAACATGTTGGTGATCATTATCAGGGCCAATGGGCGATGATTCAACATGGTATCGCATCATGGCCATTTGTATTGGCAATGGCAGGAGTTGGTTCTGCCTGGTACATATATATGAAAGATCCCAAAATTGCAGAAACGGCTAAGCAGAAGTTTTCATTTATATATAACATGCTCGATAAAAAATACTGGATGGATGAACTGTACGTAAAAGTATTCAGTGATGGCAGTCGCGCACTGGGTAAAGGTTTCTGGAAAGTCGGCGACGTTACCATCATTGATGGTTTAATTATCAATGGCTCAGCCAAAATGGTGGGCTGGATTGCAGGTGTGGTACGTCAGGTGCAGACCGGCATGCTCTATCACTATGCATTTGCGATGATTTTGGGGCTGGTGGGTTTATTGTATCTATTTGCTAACCCGATGACGTAGCATCAAAACATAATTTGAATGAAAAATTTATAATGAAAAATAACATCAGGATTAAATCATAATGTTTGCAGATTGGCCCCTCCTAAGTCTGGTCGTCTGGCTGCCCATTATTGGCGGCGCAGCTGTGTTGTTATCCGGCGACAAAGGTAGCTCTGAAGGCGCACGTCGACTGGCGCTAATTATATCTATCGTAACCTTTGTTTTAAGTCTGGGTTTATATACTAACTTTGATGTCACCACTTCAGCCATGCAGTTCGAAGAACGCTTTGTCTGGATTTCTGATTTTAATATTTATTATCATTTTGGCGTTGATGGTTTATCAATGCCGCTTATTGTATTGACGACCTTCACAACTATTCTGGTCATTCTCGCTGGTTGGGAAGTGATACAGAAACGTGCATCCCAATACATGGCGGCCTTCTTGATTATGGAAGGCTTAATGAACGGCGTGTTCTCTGCGCTGGATTCCATGTTCTTCTATGTGTTCTGGGAAGCCATGTTAATTCCGATGTTTATTATTATCGGTTTATGGGGTGGTCCTAATCGGGTTTACGCCACCATCAAGTTCTTTATTTACACCTTCTTCGGCTCAGTATTCATGCTGGTGGCGATGATCTATATGTATTACCAGGCCGGTAGTTTTGCGATTTTAGATTTCCAGAATTTAAAGCTGGATATGACCGAACAAACCTTAATTTTCTTCGCTTTCCTTGCGGCCTTTGCCGTGAAAGTGCCGATGTGGCCGGTACATACCTGGTTGCCGGATGCGCATGTGGAAGCACCAACCGGTGGCTCAGTCATACTGGCTGCGATTATGTTGAAAATAGGTGGTTATGGTTTCCTAAGATTTACTTTGCCGATTACGCCCGATGCAAGCTCATCTTTAGACTGGTTAATTATCGGCATGTCACTGGTGGCCGTGGTCTATATTGGTTTTGTTGCACTGGTACAAAGCGATATGAAAAAGCTGGTGGCGTACTCTTCCATTGCGCACATGGGTTTTGTAACACTGGCATTATTTCTTGTATTTAAAATTGGTGCACCGACAGATACTATATTAGTTGATAATACGGTTTCCGGTGCGGCATTAGCGTTGGAAGGCGCAATGGTGCAAATGATTTCCCACGGCTTTATTTCCGGCGCCATGTTCTTAATGATTGGTGTGTTATACGACCGTATGCATAGCCGTGAAATTTCGGACTACGGCGGTGTCGTTAATACCATGCCGATTTTTGCAGCCTTTGCGGTTTTCTTTGCCATGTCGAATGCAGGGCTTCCGGGTACGTCCGGCTTTGTTGGCGAGTTTATGATTATACTTGCAGCATTTAAAGCTAACTTCTGGATTGCATTTCTTGCCGCAACAACATTAATTTTAGGCGCGGCCTATACCCTGTGGATGGTGAAGCGGGTGTTTTATGGCGAAGTTAAAAACGATAATGTAAAAGCCCTTACAGATTTAAATCAGCGTGAGTTATTAATCATGTCCATTTTAGCAGTGGCAGTTTTAGGCTTAGGTTTATATCCTGCGCCATTAGTTGATGTGATGCATGTATCGGTTGAAAATTTATTGCAGCATATTGCGCAGACTAAATTGCAGTAAGAGTTCATGAAAAATAAATAACTATATTTTAAAAACGTGGTTTTAATCTCACCTGTTAAGGGTGTTTAAAACAAACTTCGTTATCCCCGAATGCTTGTGTCGGGTATCCAGTGACCTAAGTGCTGCGAAGCCGCTAGATTCCCGACACAAGCATTCGGGAATGACAAGAATTTTTAATAAATCAATACAAAATTTAATTAGAGATATTAATAATGACACTAGAAATGCTGAATCTTTCCATTGCCGTACCGGAGATGTTTTTATTGGCGCTGGTCTGTACGGTGCTGGTGGTGGATGTTTATCTAAAAGATGAAAGCCGTAATATAACCTATGTGTTAACACAGCTTGGTCTGCTTATTACTCTGTTTTTAATCACACAGCAAGGGCCACAGAGTGGCGAATGGGAGCGTGAGCTGGCATTTAACGGGCTGTTTGTTAATGATTTATTATCCACTATTTTGAAGTTTTCAGTGGTGTTATTAGTCGCGGTAGTATTTGTGTATTCGCGTCGTTATCTACAGGATAGAAATATTTTTAAAGGCGAGTTTTATGTGCTTGGCCTGTTTGGATTGCTAGGTATGATGGTAATGATTTCTGCAAATCATTACTTATCTATGTACCTGGGCCTGGAGCTGCTGTCTCTGTCTGTATACGCGATGGTTGCATTTGACCGGGATAACCCGAATGCGGCGGAAGCGGCAATGAAGTATTTTGTGCTGGGTGCAATTGCCTCGGGTATGTTGTTATACGGCATGTCGATGATTTACGGCATGACAGGTTCATTAAATATTATCGAAGTTGCCATTGCGGTTGATAACATGCAAGGCGATAACATTGTGCTGATTTTCGGTCTGGTGTTTATGGTGATTGGTTTGTCATTTAAGTTAGGTGCTGTACCCTTTCATATGTGGATACCGGATGTGTATCACGGCTCACCTACCGCCGTTACCAGTTATATTGCAACGGCTCCAAAAATAGCCGGCTTTGCCATGTTTATCCGCTTGTTAGCAGAAAGTATGGGAAGTTTGCAACCTGATTGGCAGGGCATGCTGGTAATTCTGGCGGTGCTGTCAATGATTGTCGGAAATGTTATAGCCATTGCGCAAACTAATTTGAAACGTTTATTAGCCTACTCAACTATTTCACACGTTGGCTTTATTTTGCTGGGTTTAATTGCCGGTAATCAGGAAGGCTACTCAGCTGCTATGTTTTATACCTTAACCTATGCATTAATGTCATTGGGTGGTTTCGGAATTATTATTTTATTAACCCGTAAAGGTTTTGAAGCAGATAATATCAATGATCTAAAAGGCTTAAACCAACGTAGTCCGTGGTTTGCATTTATGATGTTAATTATTGTTTTCTCAATGGCCGGGGTGCCACCGACCGTCGGCTTCTGGGCGAAACTGGCAGTACTTAAAGCGGTTGTTAATATTGATATGCTGTGGCTGGCACTGGTTGCTGTTTTCTTCTCTATTGTCGGTATCTTCTATTATCTGCGTATTATTAAAGTAATGTATTTTGATGATGCAGAAGATAAAAATGAAATCAGTTGCGGTAATGATATGAAAATTGTACTCAGTGCAAATGGTTTGTCAGTATTAATACTAGGCTTATATCCTGCTGCCTTAATGTCGTTATGCGTTGCTGTATTTACTTAGTGGTGCAATGGTTTTTAATTTACAGTTCTTAAAAATCATCTGATCAGCTTTAATTATTTTATAAAAACTTACCAATACCGATGTGAATGTCAGCTCTGTTAATGGGTAAATACCTGTGTGGCTTTCATTAATTGGGATTTTTTAATGTGAGCAATCTCTCCGGAATTTTTCATTTCCTCTAATACTGGTGTAATAACAGCAATCAGCCGATGGTTTTTCTTGTGAACAAAATGATATAGCTTATGAGTTTGTAATGATGAACTAACGGCTTTGATATTATGATATTTTTTTTGATAAATCAGGTTAATGCTGGCGAGTTTTGGAATAACAATAACTTCTGTTTTATTCTGATGTAATTGTTCAATCGCTTCTTTAATCGTATCGACAAAAGTTCGATCCAGATCTTTTGTGGCCGTTTCAATGAATTTCACGCCTTTTACAATGGTGAATTTATGATCTTTCAAATCATTCCAGTTTTTAATGTTTAAGTTTTTATTTTTACTGAAAGCGATTGCCTGAATGGAAATAACTGACACCGGAACCTGCTGAAGATTAGGTGAAAATTTAGTGATTGAGCTAATGCGGGCTAATTCGCCGTCAGTTTCACCACTATTAGATCGTCGTAGTGATTCTTTTAGCGTTAAAAATACCGGTGTAACCTGTATGTTAACTTTACTGTAGGCTTTAACTAGAACAGCTGATGCAATGGTTTGCGCCAGACTCTGTTTGCCTCCTGAAAAGGTATAGCTCTCTGCATATGTCGCAAACGGGCTGATCAGAGTCATTAGCCCGATAGTAAAAGTGGTGAATAAGTTAGGGGGAAGTCGTTTATTCATAGGTATAATTTTAGTGCCCGTTGTGATGTTTTGCTGAAGATTTATACGATTTTATTGAACAGCTGAAATCAGCTGTATTTTATCTTGCAATAAGTTGTTGATATCTGTACTATTCGCTCCAAGTTGATGCGGGGTG
>CAZHEA010000138.1:0-5242 GCA_964531165.1 uncultured Thiotrichaceae bacterium | reverse complement strand
TTATGGCCTCTAAGAAAACGTCAGATTTAATACCCTTATGTCATCCCATTGCGCTCAGCCATGTGGATATAGAACTGCAAACTGATGATGCCATGCCGGGTGTTTATTGCCGGGTAACAACCGAGTGCAAAGGCATAACAGGCGTGGAAATGGAGGCGTTGACTGCCGTGCAAATTACGCTGCTTACAATATACGATATGTGCAAAGCGGTTGACCGAGGTATGCACATGGAAGATATAGGCTTGCTTGAAAAGTCAGGTGGCAAATCGGGTGAGTGGAGTAAAGGGCGTTAGCAACCAGTACATTCTCGTCCCTAACTTTCTGGAGGGGATTCATAAAGTTTTAAGCAAATCACATTCAGGCTAACCAGCAGTTTCATCATCGACTGCTACACTTAAACACAATAAAAATAATTGTTTTCAGGTAGCCGGGATGAACACAGAAAAAAAACGGGAAGAATACGATCTTATTGTTATAGGCAGTGGTCCTGCGGGTCAGAAAGCCGCTATTCAGGCGGCAAAAATTAATCGTAAAGTTGCCATTATCGAACGCGGTGATGAAGTCGGTGGTGTTGCTGTACACACCGGCACAATTCCCAGTAAAACTCTGCGTGAAGCGGTTCTGTATTTGTCAGGTTATGACCAGCGTGGTTTATACGGCAAAGGTTATCGTCTAAAAAAAGAAGTTACTATGGATGACTTGCTGCAACGTGTTGCTATCACCATCAATCAGGAAACCGAAGTGATGGAGCATCAGTTAAGGCGCAATGGTGTTGCCATCATTCATGGCTCAGCATCATTTATTGATGAGCATCGCATTCAGGTTGAAAATCGTCACGGTAAAATTACTGAATACTGGGGGGATTATATTTTACTGGCAACCGGCACGCGGCCACAGCGCCCCGCCAATATTGAGTTTGATGGCGAAACAATTATTGATAGTGATGATATGGTGCAACTGAAAAAAACACCGCGTTCAATGACGGTTATTGGAGCGGGTGTTATTGGCGTTGAATATGCCTCCATCTTTAGTGCTATGGATATCAAAGTAAACCTGGTGGATGGTCGAGAATCCATGCTGGGTTTTATGGATCGAGAAATTATAGATGAACTCATTCATTTAATGCGAGACCGAGGCACGGTTATTCGTTTTGGAGAAACAGTTGATAATGTAGAAAAAGATGGAGACGGTGGTGCGGTTGTTACCCTGACCAGTGGGAAAAAATTTCGTTCCGATGTGGTTATGTTTGCCGCAGGTCGCATAGGTTCAACATCGGCATTAAAATTAGAAAATATTGGTATAGACGTAAATGCCAAACACCTTATAAAAGTAAATGAATTTTACCAAACGGATGTGTCGCATATTTATGCGGCGGGGGATTTAATTGGTTTTCCAAGTTTAGCGTCAACCTCAATGGAGCAGGGACGACTAGCCGCACGCCATGCTTTTGGTATGTCGGTGCATCCACGCCCCGAACTTTTCCCCTATGGTGTTTTTGCTGTTCCTGAAATGAGTATGGTGGGCAAAACAGAAGAAGAATTAACGCGAGATAAAGTGCCTTATGAAGTGGGCATTGCACGATTAAAAGAAACCGCGCGTGGACATATTATGGGATTGCAGGAAGGCATGTTGAAATTAATTTTCAGCCTGGAAGACCGAAAACTTTTAGGCGTGCATGTGCTGGGTGAAGGCGCAACAGAGTTAGTGCATATTGGTCAGTCAGTATTAACGCTGGGGGGTGATCTGGATTTCTTTATAGAAAATGTTTTTAACTACCCAACACTGGCAGAGGCGTATAAAATTGCAGCATTGGATGCGTGTAATCGAATGACCTCGTAGTTCGTTATAAACTAACGGGGTCAAAACAGGTTCTAACCCTGCGACAATAACTGCTTTAGTTCAATCACGGCGGCATTGGCTCTGGAAATATAATTAGCCATCACTAAAGAGTGATTGGCAAAAAAACCAAAACCGTTACCGTTTAAAATCATAGGACTCCACACTGTATCCTGAGTGGCATCCAGTTCACGAATAATTTGTCGCAGACTTATTAGTGCATTTTTCTTCTGTAAAATATTATGGAAATCTATTTCCACCGCTTTAAGTAAATGGCTTAATGCCCATGCAGAGCCGCGAGCCTCATAAAATACATCATCGATTTCCATCCACGGTGTTTTAATTTCAACAAGCTGTTGTGTTTTAGTGGATTGTGCTGCCGCAGGGTCGCCCGCTAAATCGGTGTTAATGCGCTGTTGCCCAACACTGGCGCTGAGACGTTGAGACATGCTGCCCAGTCGTTTTTCAACCAGGGATAACCAGTCGCGTAAATTATCGGCACGGGCATAAAACTGTGCATTCTGTTGCTCCTTGTCGGCTAAACGGTGCAGATATTTGTAAAGTGCATCTATGCCTTCATGGTATTCACTTTCTGTTGAGGGGATCAGCCAGGATGATGAATCAAAATTAAACTGTGGTTCAGCAATAATTAGATCTTTGTCTTCAACGGACTGTGACTGTGAGCGGCTAATGTCATTGCGTAAAGCGCGAGCCATGTCGCGAATTTGTACCAGCACGCCAAATTCCCAGTTAGGGATATTATCCATAAACAGGCCAGGAGGCAGTTTGTCGTTGCTGAGGTAACCGCCAGTTTTATCCAGCATAATTTCAGCGGTTTTAATCAGTGTTGCCGTGGTGGCATAGCCAATGACCTTGTTCTCATTATATTGTTTAGCGAAGGCATCTGTATTTTCAGCAATGTCAAAAGCTGCAGGTTCGCTGTTCCAGAGGAAACCAAAAACAAGCTGTACCACAATAATAAGAATAAAAAGCCCGGCAGCAATACGGGCTGCCCAGTGGTGGTCAGTGGAACGGCTAACATTAAAGGGCTTGAGAGCCAGTTTCTGGATTTGGTCGTAGACATCAAACAGATGGTCAAGTATCTTCATGGTTTTTCCGTATTTGAATTTATTTTTATATTGTACCTGCATGGAGCTTAAAGAATGAAGTTTATTAAAAAAACAGGCCTGATTTTACTGGTTTTTTTCACGCTGGTTATTATTGTGATTACTGTTTTTGTCGCTAGCTTCGATGTTAATCAATATAAGCCTTTAATCATTGAGCAGGTCAGGGTACAAACAGGCCGTGATTTAAGCATTAAGGAGGATATTCATTTATCGGTATTCCCCTGGTTAGGATTAGAAATGTCTAATGTGGCATTGTCGAATGCCCCGGGTTTTGGTGAGCAGCCTTTTGCCAGAATGAATAAACTGGATGTAAAGATAGAGCTATTGCCGTTGCTGAAAAAAGAAATCAGTATCGATAAAGTGTTATTGCATGGCCTGTATTTATCATTGCAAAAAAATGCACAGGGGCAGAATAACTGGGATGATCTGGCAAAACCTAAAGAATCAGAAATAAAAACAGAATCAGAACAGAAAACAGATAATTCATCCGTGCCGGCATTGGCTGCGTTAGTAGTGAAGGGGCTGGAAATAAAAGATGCGACATTAGTCTGGCAGGATGATGTCAGTCAGACCAAAGCACAGTTAGATCAGTTTAATTTATCAAGCGGTGCGATTGTGCTGGATAAAACTATTCCCGTAGCGTTATCTGCGCATGCGCAATTTAACCAGCCCAAAGCTGATATTAAGCTGGCATTAAAAACACAGATTAAATTAAATCTGGATCATATGCACCTTGTGTTAACGGATATGGCGTTGCAGTTGCAAACACAAACGCCGGATCTTGCAGTGCAACAGGCCGTTATAAAATTAACGGCATCGCTCAATGCAAAATTAAATGAAGAACAATTTAAATTACAGAATATATTATTATCCATTGATGCAAAAGGTGATGAGCTACCCGGTGGAAAATTAAGTGTGACACTTAAAACCGCTGCCGAGATTAATGTTAAAAAGCAAACTGCCAATATCAATGCACTGCAAATTAATACCCTGGGCATGGTGATAAAAACCAGTGCCGTTGTGTCTCAAATCATAGATGCGCCACAGGTAAAAGGGCAGTTTGTTATCGATGAATTTAATCCATCCTTATTACTCCGTCAGTTAGGGATTGAATTGCCCGTAATGCGTGACCCTGGTGCATTACAAAAAGCACAGATGCAATTTAATTATCATGTATCGCTAAAAACATTGCAATTAAATGTGTTAAAAATAAAACTGGATGACAGTGAAATAAACGGCTGGTTGCATGTGAATGATTTTAATCAGCCGGCACTGGCTTATCGGTTAAATTTAAATAATATAAATCTGGATCGTTATTTACCGTCAGCAGTTGAAGCAGAAGAAACAGCGCAAAGTACAATGGCTTCAGAAAATAAAGATATTGCCATTACATTGCCTGTTGAGTTATTACGAAATATGAATATGCAGGGCGTATTTAATGCGGGTGAGATTTTAATTGCGGATCAAAAAATAAATAAGCTGGCTATAAAAACACAGGCAAAGGGAGGTGTCGTTCATATTACGTCATTAAAAGCTAAAGTGTTAAATGGCGATATTGTATTAACCAGTCAATTAGATGTACGTCCAGATAAGCCAAAGTATGCGTTGAATTTTAATGCAAAAAAATTACAGGCTGCGCCGGTTGTGAACCCAGTGTTAGAAGGTTTGTTAGGCGGTGATGCGGTGACAGTTGAGGGGGCTATTAATTTAACATCCCATATTAAAACACAGGGGCATTCGGTGAATGCTCTAAAAGCAGCGATTAATGGCAATGCAAGCTTTAATATAGGAAAAGCACAGCTTAAAGGGTTGGATGTAAATTACTTTGGCAAGAAAGTTGTTGTTGATTATTTAAAACAAAGAAACAAAACTGCGCCTAAAGAATGGCCGGGTGAGTATAAGCCTAAAGAAACAACCGTGTTTAAAACAATACGTGCATCAGCCATTATTCGTAATGGTGTTGTTGTTAATAAAGATTTATTGCTGGATTCAAAGCGTTTAAAAGTGACTGGGGCAGGGCAGATTGATTTGCCAAAATCCACGATTGATTATCGTGCCATTGTTGATGTGCAGCCAACACGATTAAAAACAGCAACTGAAAAATTACTGGATATTCCCATCCCGGTGACAGTAAAAGGTTCTTTTAATCAGTTGCAGATTAAACCGGATATGAAGGCTTGGTCAAAACAGGCAGGTAAAGCATTAAAGAAAGAAGTGAAAGCTGAGGTAAAAAAGAAAATTAAAAAGAAAACAGAAAAGAAGATCGAAAAAGTTAAAAA
>CAZHEA010000137.1:0-5753 GCA_964531165.1 uncultured Thiotrichaceae bacterium | reverse complement strand
AAGTTTTTATTTCGTATTCGTAAAGGGGTGTATCGGGTGCATCCGGATGTGCTGGGTGATTGGTTTTTTAGTGATCAATAAATCAGGGATTATTTAATATCATTATTTCTATTTAATACCCAGCAATTTTCATTTCTAGTAAAGCCAATTTTTTCATAGTATTGATTAGCTGCCGGTGCTGCTATTACGATGAGCTTGCATTCAGGGCCTAGTTGTTTTTGGGTTATGGTCTGGCATTTTCTGCCGATGCCTTTGTTCTGGTATTGTTTGTCAATCGCCAGATCGGAGAGGTAGCAGACATAGTGAAAATCGGTGACTGAACGTGCGATACCGATGAGCTTACCATCGTGCCATGCGCTGACGATTAAATTGCTGTTATTAATCATGCCCTGTATGCATTCAATATTATCAACTGGCCGGCGTTGGTCTAGTGTTGATTGCTTTAGTAACGCTATAAACTGCTCGGTTGTTACCGGTGCATTGGTTCTGTATTCAATGTTCATTTTATGCCCTGATGAAATTTATGGGTAAACTCTCTTTTTGTCGAGCTGTATGCGGTTAGTTCTGCAATGTTCATTTTAAAGATGAAAGATAGGTGTCTAGTATTGTTGACTGTTTTTGTAGTGTTTTTTTTGCATTGTTGCCAATTTCGATTAGATTGGCAGGATTTTTTAAATATGAGGAAAGGGTTGTTTGCAGCTCATTAATAGTATTGATTTGAACACAGGCATTATGTTCGAGAAGTAATGTCAACTCATCTTTAAAGTTAAACATATGCGGGCCACAGAGAGTTGGTTTTCCCAGTCGGCAGGGTTCGAGAATGTTTTGTCCGCCGTGCTTAATTAAAGAGCCACCAATAAAAACCAGTTCTGCGCCCTGCATAAACGGCTGAAGTTCGCCGAGAGTGTCCGCAAGATAAACCAGGGTGTTATCAGTGATGTTATCTTGCTGGCTTCTAACGGCATATTTTATATTGAGCGCATGCAGCTGTTTTTGTATTGATTTACTGCGGTTCGGGTGTCTCGGAACAATAACCAGTAACAGATCAGTATTTAATTTTTTCCATAGTGTTGCTAGTTGTTCTTCTTCGTTGTTGTGAGTAGACGCGGCAACGCAATATTTTCGATGGTTAATGTCTATGGGATCTAATGCGTTCGTAAACTTGTTAAAGGTAAATTTTAAATTTCCAGCAACGGTTAGCTGGCTTTCACTGGCGCCCAGCTGTTTGAAGTTATTTAGTTCATCTGTTGCTTTACAGAGAATTTTGGTTACGTACGTCAGGCTGGTTTTATACTGATTTTTAATCCAGTTGTTCGTGTTTAGAGTGCGGTGAGATAACCGTGCGTTTATTATAGAAATGGCAATGCGTTTCTTGTGGCAGGTTTTATAGAGCAGTGGCCATATTTCGGTTTCCATAATTAAACATTGGGATGGTTGCCAGACTTTAAGAAAACGTTTAATTGCAAATGTAGATTCGATGGGTAAAAAACAGTGCTGAGTCCGTTCCAGTTGATTGCGCATAACGGTGCTGGCGCCGGTGACAGTGTTTGTGGTGATAACAAACTGTGCTTCTGGATAATGTGCTAATAACTTCTGGTGTAATGGTAGATAGGTATTAACTTCACCTACCGATGCGCAATGTGTCCACAAAGTTGCAGTCGTTTGGCAAGGATAAGTAAGCCCCAGCCGTTGAAAAAAGTATCGTGATGATTTATCGCGTAGCGCTATTTTTAAGGTATATAAAAATAGTACTGGCCATAGAATGATTGTAAGAAGTCTGTATGTCATCAGCAGTTAAAATAGTAAGTGCAATTATGTATGTGCAATTGTATTCATTCAGGTTTTGTTCTTCCTGTCAGGGTAAATGGCAGCTTCACCCTCTGGGCGATTTTTAAAACGCTTATGCAGCCACAGATACTGTTCGGGATTTTGTAAAATTAAATGCTCCAGTGTCTGGTTAATAATTAATGCGTCTTTATTAATATCGCCAGTAGGAAAATCTTTTATGGGGGGCAGGATGACCAGTTTGTAGCCCCGGTTATTATCATTACGTTTGACATAATAGGGCACCACCGGCGAGCCGGTCATCTCAGAAAACCGGGCAGGCGCGGTGAGGGTGGCGGCCTGTACACCGAAAAAAGGAGCGAAGATCATATCCTTGCCGCGAAAATCCTGGTCCGGTGCATACCAGGCTGCATTGCCTTTTTTAAGGCCCCGAATCATGGTGATAGGTTTATGGTAATCAACGACGGCTTCATAAAGCTGCTTACGATGGTATAGCATGAAGGCATCAAATAATTCATTATGCGCGTGTTTATACATTACCTGAAATGGAATTGGTAAGTAATGAATTAATGTCGGGCCGGGAATTTCCAGACAGGTAAAGTGGGCGCTTAATAAAATGATGCCTTTTTTCTCTGGTGGTATAAGGTGTTCTTTACCTTCTATTTCACAAATATCGAAAAGTTTGTCGCTATGCCACCAGTTTAAGCCTAGCTCAAAAGCACCTATCGCCATATTTCTAAAACACTGTTTAATCATCCGCTTTATTTCAGTGTCATCTGCATCGGGAAACGCAAAACGTATATTAATCCCGGCAACAACACGTCGGCCTGGCATGGCAAGATAAAGTAGTTTTCCCAGTAGTGAGCCGCAGAAAACAATTGCTGGCAAGGGTAATAACGTGACCATGCGCATGATGCCTATTAGCAACCAGGTAGGCCAATATTTTGGTGCGATATAATCGAGTGGGTTAACTGCTTTAATCAATGTGTTATGCCGCTGAAGTTATTAGGTGTGATCTTTACGTCTTTTGTTATTTCTGATTTTTAAGCACTTTTATATAAATGCACAGATATAAACAACGTAATTGCTGTTAGTGTAATTATGGCAGTACCGGTTACTCAATAAAGGTGTTAATTGATTTACCATCGTCAAATGTCAGTGTGCCTGCTGCCTGCTTTAAACGTAACGTATTAATTACATAGTTATAACGTGCTCGCGCATAATCGCGCTCGGCTCGAAAGACATCGCGCAGCGTGGTCAGTACATCTATGGCGGTACGCGTACCGACTTCAAAACCTGCCTGAGTTGCTTCGTGCGCAGCCTGATTTGAAATCAGTGCCTGCTTCAGTGCCCGCACCTGTGCAATGGTTGAGGTAACGCCGAGGTAGGCGTCGCGGGTTTGTTGTACCGCCTGGCGTTTAGCTTTGTCTTTGAGTGATCTTGCCTGTTCTTTAAGGGCGACAGACTGTCGGTGTTTTGCGCTGGTGCCACCGCCGCTGTATATCGGTATAGTGAGTTGTACGGTAAGGGTGGTATCGGTTCTTTCTGAGCCGAAGGTGCCGCCTTGCTGATTGTTATACTGGTGCTGTGCTCTTAAGTCGAGAAACGGCAGGTGATCAGACTGGTCGGCATCGACTCTTTTTTGCGCTGCTTTAAAATCATACTGTGCGGCTCTTAATGCCAGATTGTTAAGCTCAGCACTGTCTGTCCATTTTAGTATGTTGGCGGGTTCTGGAATTAATAAAGGTATGTCTTCGTGCATGGCGGATATGTTTGTTGTGAAAGTTCCAAGAATAACCGCTAGTGCTTCAAACTGTGCAGCCAGAATGTTTTCTGCATCAATTTCCTGTGCAACGGAAGTGTCGTAACTGGCTTGTGCCTCTTTTACATCGGTAATAGCAATCAGACCGACTTCAAAACGTTTTTTCGATTGTTCTAGTTGTTTACCAATGGATTCTTTTTCGGCGCTGGCAAACTTTAAATTATCCTGTGCGCCTAATACATTGAAATAAGCCGTGGCTAAACGTACAACTAAATCCTGTCTGGCAGCTTCAACTTTTGCCAGAGCTGATGCAATAGTCATATCGGTTTGTTGTAGCGTTTTGTAAACTTTGTGATTGTATAGTGATTGGGTTAAAGACAGGGTATAACCAGAGGTGTCGATTGAGCCGTTAGTGCCGGGGAAGCCACCTTCGTAAGTCGTTTCCCGATCTGTTGTGCTAGTGAATCCGGATAAATTTAATTGTGGCAATAGTGCGGCTTTGCTAACGCCACGAAATGCCACTGAACTTTGATAGGCAAATTCTGCCGCCTGCAAATCCTGGTCGTGCATAATTGCCAGTTCCAGCGCCTGTGAAAAGTTAAGTAATGGGTTAGTGTCTGATTGAGCGTTAACTGCGGTGCTAAGCAGGAGACAGTAAGCTGTAATCAATTTATAAAAAATGTTTCTCATATTTAAATTTTACTTTAATTGGGTTGTTTAAAAAATTGCCAGAATATTAAAATTTAAATTCAGCTTTTTTCTCGCCGTGAACCAGTGATTTTAAAACCGTTTCAAAAATAATTTCATCTGACCATTCATTGTCGGCAACACGGGTAATAACGTACGCCGACATGGCAGGGGCTTCGCCGGTTACCACAAACATTTTTCCGTTTTCGGTTAGTGCCTCTTTTAACGCCTGCGGAACTTCACTGACGGCACCGGTCAACACAATGGCATTATATTTTTTACTAATAGTTGTTGTATCCAGTCCGTCGCCAACATTCAGCGAAATATTAAATACACCCTGTGCCAATAAAGACTGGGCTGCCTGTTTTGCAAGTGCTTCGTCAATTTCAATGCTTTCAACATGGCAGGCTAAATGAGCCATGCAGGCGGTGAGGTAACCACTGCCGGTGCCAATTTCCAGTACAGTATCTTCCGGCTGAAGGTTCAGTAGTTGTAAAATCCGGCCTTCCAGAATCGGGTGCATCATGTTTTGTGAATCATTCAGGGGAATGGCGGTGTCTGCATAAGACAGGTTTAAATACTCTGCGGGCACATATTGGTCGCGGGGAATGGTTTCCAGTGTGCTCAGTACCTTGTCGTTAAGCACATCCCAGGGGCGTACCTGTTGTTCAACCATATTGTATCGACATTGTTCAAGATGTGACGGCATGTAATTCCCCAATTTGTATAGTGACAAATATTTATTTTGTTTGCGCTGATTCTACCCCCTGTCAACTATCTTGGATACCCCTATACCTGAGCTGTGTGCTCAGGTAAACTTAGCGCCCACAAGCTAGGGGAATTTTATGCCGCCATTAGATTTTTTGGTGCTGCATGATTTTGAGAATTATCTAAAGCGTTGGCTGTGCTAACGACTTTAGAGATAAACCCTTAGAACCTGATTCAGATTATGCTGATGACGGGAAGCTTTGCCTTAAATGCGCCTTCCCCTCATTGCCGTTACCGCTATTATGAGGAATGATTATGAGCGCTATCCCCGAAGAGTTTATTAAAAACACCGCCAAATTATCAGAAGATGTGACGCGCCCGTTTAGAAATTCCCGCAAAGTTTATGTAACTGGCTCACGCCCGGATATTCGTGTGGGTATGCGTGAGATCGATCAGGACAATACGCCTGATAGTATGGGCTTTGAAGTTAATCCACCGATTCCGGTTTACGATACTTCCGGTGCGTTTTCCGACCCGGATGTTGAAGTCGATTTAATGAAAGGTATGCCGGATGTTCGTGGCAACTGGATTAAAGAACGTAACGATACCGAGCAATTAAGCGGTCCGACCTCAGAGTTTGGTACTGAACGTCAGAATAACCCGCAGCTAGCAAGCCTGCGCTTCGAGCATATCAACAACCCGCGTCGTGCATTGGCCGGTAAAAATGTCAGCCAGATGCACTATGCACGGCAGGGTATTATTACGCCGGAAATGGAATATGTGGCCATTCGTGAAAATCAAAAGCTAACCG
>CAZHEA010000136.1:0-5773 GCA_964531165.1 uncultured Thiotrichaceae bacterium | reverse complement strand
TATTAGAAAAAATTATCGCGACAAAAAAAAGCAATGATGAAACATTTTATCTGCTTGGCATTATCTACAAAAAATCTTACCGGCCAGATGAAGCTATAGAAAGTTTCAAACAGGCTGTCAAAATCAATCCTGGATATACCGCAGCATTAATCCTGTTAGGTACTCTACAGATAGATAATGATTCTGCTGAGGCGGGCATAACAAATTTAACCAGAGCTTTGAAACAAGAGCAAAGCAACGGCAAACTTCTCGACACCCTGATTAAAACTCAATTAAAGCTAGGTTATGTAAAACAGGCTATCGACTCTTATAACATCTATTTGTCAAAACAACCAAATGAAGCTTCTGTGCTTGCTAGCGTTGCTTACTGTTACTTTATGCGTGGCGAACTAAGTACCGCTAAAAAACACTACTTAAAAGCTCTAAAAATCCAGAAGCATCCAGGATACCTGGACGGACTAGGCTCCGTTCATTGCCAGCAAGGAAATGTTGAGGCCGCACTAAAAGCATTCAAGGAAGTCATTCAGGTCGATCCTTTAAACAAAAAGTACCATTCGAGTTTACTATTAGCGCAAAATTATAATACTGATACCTGCCCGGAAATGGTATTAATAAATCACAAAAAATGGGCGGAGAAATTTGAACAAAAGAGCAGTAGCATTAAATATACCGGCAGCACAGATAAAAAATTAAACATTGGATATATCTCACCAGACTTCAGGGAACACTCAGTTGCATATTTCGTCAAGCACCTGATTAAACAACATGATAGAAATAATTTTAATGTGTACTGTTATTCAAACTCACTTAATTCAGATGCGACAACTGAAGAAATAAAAAACAGTAGCGATCATTGGAAAAATATTGCCAAATTCAATGATTCGGATATTTTTAAAATTATAAGAAATGACAAGATCGATATCCTTGTCGATTTGTCGGGGCACACTGCCGGCAACAGGCTTGGTGTCTTTGCCATGAAACCAGCACCAATTCAGGTTTCCTACATAGGGTATCCATCTACTACCGGGCTTCAAAATATTGACTACCATATAACAGATTGTATTACCGATTCAGATGAATCCAACAAATATTATAGCGAAGAGCTTATACGAATCGACGGCTGTTTTTTATGCTATACGCCACCTTCAAACACACCAGACATATCGGTTACCCCGGCTGTCGAAAACAATTACATAACATTTGGTTCATTTAATAACCTGGCAAAGATTAACCGGGAGATTGTGGAATTATGGTCGAAGGTTTTACACAATGTACCACAATCAAAACTGATAATAAAAAATCCGTCACTAACCGACAAAGAAACCGCCAGCTATTATTATAATCTTTTCGATAAGCAAGGAATTAGTAAGGATAGTATAAGCCTGATTGGTCATACCGAAACTGTATACGATCATTTAGTAAAATATAATCTAATCGATATCGCCCTCGACACATTCCCATATAACGGCACCACAACCACCTGTGAAGCCTTATATATGGGTGTACCAGTTATTACGTTACAGGGAGACGCACATATCTCACGAGTCAGCTCCAGCTTACTGCTTAACTCAGACCTTTCTGACCTGATAGCTAATTCTAAAGATGACTATGTTTCTATTGCAAAAAATCTTACAAATGATATTGATTCATTAAATAGTTTGCGCTCGGGGCTTAGAGATAAGTTTTCAAATTCAATAGTGTGTGATGCAGCACGGCATACGAATCATATAGAAAATATATATAAGGATATATGGGAAAAATGGCGAGTTAATAACAGTACATCAGCCAGAAGATGATCGACTAGGCAACATCAAAGAATCTTGCAGCATTAATAACTCACCAGACGCCAGCCTCTTCCACCCCACTACATTCCAGTCAGGATGACAAAATTATTTCTACCAAAGCCTTACACCAAAGCGCATGGTTTTTCCTACATGGACGTAGGTAAGGGGCTCTCTGATTTAAAATACAAACAAAAACAGCTCCCGAAGGAGCCGCATTTAGGTTAATATTTCATACAGTCAACTATGCTTTCTTTCGTTTTGCGATACCGATTAAACCGATAAGACCAGAACCAAATAGCCACACAGCTGCGGGAACAGGTATCGTTGAAAACGTCTCGTCAACAAAAACAGGGTTAATTGCATAACCACCGTTAGCCCATGGATTTAGTGCAAACTCTGTTAAAGATAACGCACTACTGCCATTTCCTATAACCTGAAATTGAATAGATGCAACCACAAAATCGCCACTCACATTGGAAGCAGCATTTACCATCACGTTACTAACTGTACCTACAGCATTATCTATTGCCCCGGTAGAAATACCGGAACCACCAAAGTCCCATACGGTTTCATTGATGGAAACAGAGAGCACATTAAGCACACCTGAGTCAAATCCAATATTTACGCCACCACCATCAACATTGTCAATAAAGTTGGTTCCAATGACATCTACACTAAAAATATCATTTAATGTGGCGTTTGTTTCTACACTGCTCCATGTGATCGTAGCTGCATTACTATTACTCACAAACAGCGCAAGCATCAGCAAAAAATATTTATTCATCTTCACGTCATAACCTCTCGTTTTTAGCTTCCTGCAGACACAGAAATTTCTGAATTTTCAAATCGAACATCAATCTCTTTACCATTTATAGAAAAAGGGTTTTTCGTAGATAATTCAAGATCAATTTTACCATTGCCATTATTTTTTGCCCTAAACTCGACGGTTGCAATAACATCATCACCTGAAACACCTTTATAGCTACTCACGAGTATATTAGAGATAACACCCGCAGCATTATCAATATCGCCAGTCTGATTAACGAACGTCCAGGAATCCGAAGAAACAGTTACCTTGTTAGCTTGCAACAGAGCAGGATTATAACGAACTGTCACACCGCCACCTTCAGTTAATGGAAAGTCATTCATAACAATATCTATAGAAACCGTACCATCTTTAGCGACCTGAATATTGTTTTCGGATAAAGAAACCGTTGGTAGAACAGCCGCCGCAGGCGTAGTCATTGAAACCGTAGTTTCTACAGCATTACCATCATCTGCACTGTTACCTGTCGCACTATCTGTTGATTGTTGCTTACATGAAATAACAAACACGGAAATGAGCAGAACGATACAAATACGATACATATTATTAAAGTTGCTTCTATTATTGAACATTTTTTTACCCCTTAACATTATGGCGCTACGCCTGACGGACCAGGTACTTGAAAGAACATTCCTTTAAACAAACCAAGATCAAGCGAATTCACAATGCCATCACTATTAATATCTGCTTCTGAATCACCTGTATTCATAAACATTGACTTAAATAACCCGATATCCAGAGAGTTCACAAAGCCATCATTATTAAAATCAGCGTCACAGGCATTACCATACTTATCACCATCTGTGTCTTGCTGGCCAGCATTAGCAACCATTGTGCAATTATCCTTATAATCCAGCACACCATCAGTATCAGTGTCCAGTGTCATCGGATCAGGCCCGTACTTCGCTTCATCAAAGTAATCGATGACACGTTCAGCATCAGCGCGAAGAATGAATGCATAGCCTGCGAAAGCGTTGACCGCCCATTCACCACCAACAGCAATACAGGAATCTTTATCAGGTATGCCAGGAATCAGCGTCTCATATTTTTTTGAAGTTGGCCCTATTTGACCTGATGCCCACTTACTAGTCAAAATACCGCAGTTTCCGGTAGATCCACTCTCAACACTTCCCACTGACAGTACATCAGCACCCATAAAAGACACCCTATTATGCCAAAGGTCTGGATCACCAACTGGCGTACCGACAGCAACAGATGCAAGGTTAGCTACTGGATCGGTATTATTTACTACAGCCCTGGCGTTCAACACTTGTTTGCCACCACCGGAAGTAGTGATATCTACTGCAATATCCCCATAACTCCTCATCTTAAATCCACTGGTAATTTCAGTACTCATATAACTGTATGAGCCAGGTGCAAACTGATAGTAGACATCAAAAGCAAAATCAAAGGCCACCTGTCCTGCCATGACCTCATGTGCATTTGGGTGTGATGCCAAAATAGAACCACACCAGCCTTTTGCATCAGATAGTGCATAAGGCTTAAATGCTAATTTTGTATAATACCTACCATCTGCTAACCCCCCTGTTGTGCCTATCTGCTCATAATCAAAATAATTATAGAGCTGGAAAGTCATATCATCCTTGGCTATATGATAGTCACCATCATAATCAATCTGCATGTTGTTGAACGTTGAGCCTGGTGCTGATGTATACGCCCATTGAAAAAAAGAAACACCAGAATCCATATTTGAATTTGGGTAAGGCCCGCCAGCACTGAGATCACCAAGCTTATCTTCAGTGTATGGCACACCAAACATATAACCTGGCAGGTAATCTGGACCTGCTGGCGCCAAACCATCTGGACCGGTTACAATCACATGCTGTATTTGACCTACACCACCAGCCGGATCTAACGGATTAGCGCCAAAGCCATTAATCGGATTGAAATCCATGGCTGTCCTGCCACCAGGGCCTGCAAAACCCCAGTCATCAAATTTAATCGTTCCTGTAGCGCCCAAAGTTGCTGAGCCATCGAATGTTTCCACCCATTCAGCGGCATAAACGCAATTTGGAAAAATAGCCATAGCTGTGATAATCGATAAAGTAAATTTAGTTTTCATTTATTATTTCTCTTGGCACCATACTTACTACAAGTACGCTTTTTTGGTAAAACAGTTTATTAAACAATAATTCAATTCTTTTGATATTTATTAACACTTAACAACCTGGTACGGTTTAATGCAGCAACCATGCCAAAATAAATACTGCTGTTATTATCAGTTAGATAGAAATATATTAGTATTTCATAGAATTTTAATATGTAAAGAAGCCCTAACAAAAACACTGGTTTTAAAGCCAGGTTCGTCGAGATAATTTACATTAATTAAAATATCTCTTTGAGTTAGTGCCATATCAGCATTTAAGCATGGACCTGGTGGAATTTTAGATTTTTTTTTGTAAATAAACCCGACAGTCTGTTTTGTGAAAACAAAAAGCAAGACTCCGTGAGTCTTAAGCTCAAAATTTTAGTAAACTGTCTTTAACACTGCTTAGTATCTTCCTTATCGCAATGTTCTCGCCAAATTTCTCTAAAAATATTTTCGATTTTGCGTGTGAAGCTTTGAGCGTTGCATAGAGTAGAATCAAGCATGCGTTGCCGCATAAAAAATCTTAACTTACTTAGATATATTGTGTCGGATGCTAATTTACATGCAATGGAAATATAATCTTCGTCATCTGTAGCTATCAGCTCTTCTAAATGAATATTGTTGAGTAAACTCGCACTAACTCTAGCAGCATGCCGATCACCTGGTTTACATATTACAGGTACACCCATCCATAATGCTTCACAGGTGGTTGTTGTGCCGTTGTATGGAAAAACATCTAAAGCGATATCGATACGATTATATAAATCGAGATGTTCTTCGCGTGTTTCTATGTGACCGATTAATTCTAATCGCTCTGATTCAATACCTTGTTCTTCAAAATATTGGCGGTATTTTATTTTTGACGATTCGTCTGTTAAAGAGTGATTTTTAATAATCAAATGAGCATTTGGCATTTTTAATAATAGCCTGGACCAGGCTTTAATCACATGACTACTAATTTTTGATAAATTATTAAATGAACCAAAAGAAATATAATTATTAATTTACAAATAGTTTCAATTGATTTATCGTATTGCTTTGTATTGCCGTATT
>CAZHEA010000135.1:0-5858 GCA_964531165.1 uncultured Thiotrichaceae bacterium | reverse complement strand
AAAAAGGCAGGCACTATGCCTGCCCTTTTTAACATTGAATTAGATTAACTGTTAGCGTTAACATAATCCAAAGCTTGCTGAACTGTAGTAATTTTTTCAGCATCTTCATCAGGAATTTCACATTCAAATTCTTCTTCTAATGCCATTACTAATTCAACAGTATCTAGTGAATCTGCACCAAGGTCATCAACAAAAGAAGCTGTGTTAGTTACTTCATCTTCTTTTACGCCTAGTTGTTCTATAACAATCTTGCGAACGCGTTCTTCTGCACTGCTCATGTATTTTTCCTCTTAATTACGAATATGTTCGAGCTGGGCGGTATTTTAGAGAATAACGCCACAGACTACCAGTGTTTTTTTAATGTATTTATTTTCCGGTTAAACTCTTTATAATCAATCGTTTAGCCAGAATAATAAGTCAATCACAAACTTCCCCCTTAGAAAAAGGCGGACTGAGGGGGATTTAAGTTTAATATTAAATCTCCCCCGACCCCTCATTTTACCAGGAGGCGAGCAAACGCTACGGCATATACATGCCGCCATTCACATTAATCGTCTCGCCGGTAATATAGCTGGCTTCAGGCGATGCCAAGAAAGCTACCGCATTGGCGATATCCTGCGGATCGCCCAACTTATTCAGGGGAATCTGCGAAATCAGTGCTTCACGCTGCTCATCCGGCAACTCACGAGTCATATCCGTATCGATAAATCCAGGGGCGACTGAATTTACGGTAATTTTGCGCGAGCCAATTTCACGGGCCAGAGATTTAGTGAAGCCTAATATACCGGCTTTAGCCGCCGAGTAGTTAGTCTGCCCCGCGTTACCAGTTAAACCTACAACAGAGGTTATGTTGATTATACGTCCGTTGCGCGCTTTCATCATCGGCCGTATTACAGCTTTTGACATTTTGAAAATTGACGTCAGGTTGGTCTGAATAATGTCATTCCACTGATCATCTTTCATCATCATCAATAAATTATCACGGGTAATGCCCGCATTATTCACCAGAATATTAATAGCACCGAACTCATCTTTAATAGTAGCCAGCACATCTTTAATTGATGCATCGTCAGCTACATTCAGGCACATACCCTTACCACCTTTTACTGATAAGTATTCCGTAATTTTTTCGGCACCACCATCTGACGTTGCGGTGCCGATTACGGTTGCACCTGCAGCAGCTAATGTTTCGGCAATCGCTTTACCTATGCCACGGCTGACACCGGTAACTAATGCTATTTGATTTTCTAAATTCATTCTAATTCCTTAATCTTCATTTTGTCATTCCCGAATGCTTGTGTCGGGAATCTAGTGACTTCGAATCAATTAAAAGTCGCTGGATCCCCGACACAAGCATTCGGGGATGACAGTTTAAATTGTTCTTATCTATTCAAAAGATAAAAGCCTTTTACCGCAAATAAACGCAAATTGGCACCAATATATTTCAGGTTTATGTTCCTGTGACCTACGCATAAAACTGAATTAAAGCTTTTATTTGCATATTTTTCGTTTATTTGCGGTAAAGTATTTTTTCTTTTAGAAAAAACCTTGAACTATGGCGCGATTTCTTCAAGCGTTTTATCTAAGGTATCCACATTATTAATTGTAAAATGTGCCACTTCTTTATTAATACGTTTATTCAGGCCGATTAACACTTTCCCCGGCCCACATTCAATAATGGTATCCACACCTTCTTTAATTAAATTATTTACACTATCCACCCACAGAACCGGGTTATGCAATTGCTTAACTAAATTCTTTTTAACATCCGCTGGTTTAACATAATTTCTAGCGGCAACATTTTGAATAACCGGAATAGTCGATGCCTTTTTAATTTTTACATCTTTTAAATAAGTCGCTAATTTTTTCGCTGCTCCTTGCATTAAGTTAGAGTGCGATGGAACACTGACTGGCAATTTTAAAGCACGCTTCGCGCCTTTCTCTTTTGCAATCGCCATTGCCGTTTCAACCGCCTGTACATTACCGGCTATAACAATCTGTCCGGGAGAATTAAAATTCACCGCCTGCACAGCAAAATTATCATCACTGCACATTTCACAAATTTCTAAAACAACATCGTCTTCTAAACCCAGAATAGCAGCCATGGCACCAACACCATCCGGCACCGCTGCCTGCATTAACTTTCCACGTTTAGCAACCAGCTTAACCGCTGCATCAAATTCTAAAGCACCTGCGCAAACTAAAGCGGTGTACTCACCTAAACTATGGCCTGCCATAATTTCCGGCGTAACATCCTCACCGAGTTTGCTTTTTAAAATTTCATATACTGCTACACCGGCAACCAGCATGGCAGGTTGTGTCACTTCCGTTTTATTTAGCTCCTCTACGGGGCCTTCCTGTATTATTTTCCACAAATCATATCTTAAGATTTTAGATGCCTTAGCGAACAACTCGTTTACCACTGGATAAACTTCAGCTAATTCCGCCATCATTTCTAACGATTGAGACCCCTGGCCCGGAAATACACATGCAAATTTCATAAATTACCCTTTTTAATTAGACGCAAAAGCTATTTAGCGCAAATGAATGCTAATAGACGCAAATAAAATCAAAATATTTAATTTTATATAATGCGCCGCAGGCGCATAAACTTAAATAATTTGCGTACATTCGCGTTCATTTGCGGTAAATCTTTTGATTTTATAACCCCAAAACATCCTGCATATCATACAATCCTTTTTCCTTCCCCTGCAGCCACTTAGCTGCACGCACAGCGCCTTTTGCAAAGGTCATTCGACTCGATGCTTTATGCGTTATTTCTACTCTCTCACCTTCGGTTGCAAACATCACGGTATGCTCACCAACAATATCGCCAGCCCGAATGGTTTCAAAACCAATGGTGCCGGGCTCACGTGCACCTGTATGACCTTCACGGCCATACACAGCGCATTCGCTTAAATCTCTACCTAACGTTTCTGCCACCACTTCACCCATACGTAAAGCCGTACCCGACGGGGCATCGACTTTATGACGGTGATGGGCTTCGATGATTTCTATATCGTAATCTTCATTTAACACCGAAGCTGCCATTTCTAATAATTTTAAACACAGGTTTACACCTACGCTCATATTAGGCGCAAATACAACAGCCGTTTTTTCAGCGGCATCTTTTATGGTTTGTTTTTGTTCGTCGTTGAAACCGGTTGTACCGATAATAATATGCTTACCATTGGCTTTACAGATTTCAAGATTATTTAATGTAGTCTCTATAGAAGTAAAGTCTATTAAGGTATCGAAATCTCCAACAACACTGGCAACATCATCGACTAACTGAACACTAAGTGTGCCGACACCTGCAAGCTCTCCCGCATCCGCACCAATTAAACTGATACCCGGGCGCTCAATCGCTGCCGTAACCGAACAGTCTTCTGCCTGCTGACAGGCTTCAATTAACGTTTTCCCCATGCGACCGGCAGCACCGGTAATTGCAATTTTTAACATTTTTGTCTCGAACTGTATTTTATATTTTTAAGATGCGAATTTTACCAACTGATATAGCCGTATCCTTTAGCCTGCAGTTCAATTAAATCCGCTGCCCCAACCTGCACCACTTCAACAAAATCGTGCATATCTGCTTTTTCCCAGCCCAATGCATGCATCGTATTTCCGCAGGCATGAAATTTCACTCCGTAATCAGACATGCTTTTTATTTTTTGATTAACTTCATCCGATACCTCACGCAATGGTTTTTTTGCCAGCACATGAATGCCGGGGCCAAATGCAGTAATCACAATAGTGACATTATCATTATATTTACGCAGCATTTCAGCGGCCGAAAATAAAATTGCATCATGGTATTTTGCATCGGATTTATTTAACTGGTAGACCACATTATGTTCAGTCGGGTCACCGGGAAAACGCAGCTCGTTTTCACCTGAATTATCTGCAGACGCACTCGCGTTGCGACCGGCAAAGACCCCTGCCAGCATAGTAGCAAATCCCGTTAATAATTTTCTGCGTGTATTCATTATAATTTCATATCATCAAAGAATTTCTTAACCCCGTCCACCCAGCTGCTGCCCTGCGGATTGTGGTTTTTATTATCACCGTGCATGCTTTGTTCAAACTCTCTCAATAACTCTTTCTGCTTTGAGGTAAGTTTAACCGGTGTTTCAATAACTACCTTGCACATTAAATCACCAACCATTCCACCACGCACCGGCTTAACACCCTTGCCCTTTAAGCGGAACATTCTGCCGGTTTGTGTTTCACCGGGTATTTTCAGCTTAACACGACCGTTTAATGTTGGCACCTCCAGCTCACCACCTAAGGCCGCTGTCGCTACACTAATTGGCATTTTGCATAATAAATTACTGCCATCACGTTCAAAAATAGAATGTGACTTAACATGTACCTGCACATATAAATCACCCGCTGGCCCGCCATTTTCACCGGCTTCACCTTCACCTGATAAACGAATTCGGTCGCCATTATCAACACCGGCAGGCACTTTAACAGATAAGGTTTTACGCTCTTCTATACGGCCCTGACCGTGACAGTCACCACAGGGGTCAGAAATCGTTTTGCCCTGACCATGGCAATGTGGACAGGTTTGCTGCACTGAGAAAAAGCCCTGCTGAATACGCACCTGGCCCGTGCCGCCACAGGTTGTACAGGTTGTAGGTGAAGAGCCTTTTTTCGCACCGCTACCGGCACAGGTTTTACAACCCACCAGTGTCGGAATTTTAATTTTGATGGTGGTGCCGGCAACCGCATCTTCCAGGCTCAATTCCATATTGTAACGTAAATCAGACCCGCGATAGGAACGACTACGCCCACCTCCGCCACCACCAAAAATATCACCGAACACATCTCCGAAAATATCACTGAAGTTACCCGCACCCGCACCATAACCCGCGCCGCCACCGGCGGAAGGATCTACGCCCGCATGACCGTACTGATCATAAGCCGCACGTTTCTGCGCATCAGACAAAATTTCATAGGCTTCTTTACACTCCTTAAATTTTTCTTCTGCATCCGGGTTATCTGTATTCCTGTCCGGATGATGCTTCATTGCCGAACGTTTAAAAGCCTTTTTAATTGCGGCTTCATTGGCATCTTTGGATATACATAGAACTTCGTAATAATCTCGTTTTGACATGCTTGTTTGTCTCTTTAACTTACAACTGTATATTATTTTTTTACCGCAAATAAACGCTAATGTTTTTCAGGTTAAAGCGCCTGCAGCGCTTTAACCTGAAATGATGCTTTTATTTGCGTGTTTTGCGTTCATTAGCGGTAAACAGCTTTTAAAGCTTTAAACACACAAAATGCCCGGCTAAAAAACCAGGCATTTCGTAACGGCTCAATGCCTATGTGAATGACTTATTTATTATCGTCTTTCACTTCTTCAAACTCAGCGTCAACCACTTCGTCATCGGCAGGCTTTGCATCACCGGCTTCTGCGCCAGCATCCGCTGCACCCTCTTTTTGCTGTGATTGTGAATAGGCTTTTTCAGCCACTTTACCGGCAACTTCAGTCAGCGCGGTAGTCTTAGTTTCGATAAGTTCTTTATCGTTACCGGCAACCGCTTCTTTTAGCTCAGTAATAGCCGCTTCAATCGCTGTCTTTTCACTTTCTTCAACCTGATCGCCCAGATCTTTGATTGATTTCTCAGATGCATGAATCAGGTTGTCGGCGGTATTACGCACTTCAACCAGCTCCTTCATCTTGCGATCCTCTTCAGCATGCGCTTCCGCATCTTTCACCATGTTCTCAACTTCTTCATCAGACAAACCTGAAGAGGCTTTAATCACGATAGACTGCTCTTTACCGGTCGCTTTATCTTTCGCCGATACATTCAGAATACCGTTTGCATCAATGTCGAAAGACACTT
>CAZHEA010000134.1:0-6034 GCA_964531165.1 uncultured Thiotrichaceae bacterium | reverse complement strand
TGGTACAAAATGTTTTTCTGTTTCCGGGCATGTGAGTAAGCCGGGTAACTTTGAAGTGAATATGGGTATCCCTTTTAAAGAGCTACTGGAAATAGCCGGCGGCGTGAAAGACGGTCGCAAATTAAAAGCTGTGATTCCAGGTGGTTCATCGGTGCCTGTGGTACCGGCAGATATTATGTTAGATGCAACGATGGATTATGATGGCATTACTAAAGCCGGTTCTATGTTAGGTTCTGGTGCATTAATCGTAATGGATGACACCACCGATATGGTTAAAGTGCTGCAGCGCTTATCACGGTTTTATTTCTCAGAGTCCTGCGGTCAATGTACACCTTGCCGTGAAGGTACCGGCTGGTTGTATAGAATGTTAACCCGCATTGTTGAAGGCAAGGGCGAACCGGAAGATTTAGATCGATTAGATGATGTGGCAGCGAAAATTGAAGGTCGTACTATTTGTGCTTTGGGTGATGCCGCGGCGATGCCGGTAAGAAGTTTTATTAAGCATTACCGTGAAGAATTTGAATATTATATTGAACATAAATGTTCGATGATTAATGGCAACGGAGCGGGCAAATAATGTCAGATGATTTAGTTTCCTTTACCGTTAATGATATTGAGTTAACCGCGCCCAAAGGTTCAACCCTTATTAAAGCCACTGATGCAGCGGGTATTCATATTCCGCGCTTCTGTTATCACGATAAATTATCCATCGCAGCCAACTGTCGTATGTGTCTGGTGGAAGTGGAAAAAGCACCTAAGCCGATGCCGGCCTGTGCAACACCAGTAATGGAAGGCATGATTGTTTATACGCAATCTGCAAAAGCCATTGATGCGCAAAAATCGGTGATGGAATTTTTACTCATTAATCATCCATTAGACTGCCCGATTTGTGATCAGGGTGGCGAGTGTGAATTACAGGATTTATCGGTTGCCTACGGTGGTGATAAATCACAGTACACTGATGTTAAACGAGTGGTGTTTGATAAAGATATCGGCCCGTTAATTCAAACCGAATTAACCCGCTGCATTCAGTGTACCCGTTGTGTGCGTTTCGGCGAAGAAATTGCCGGCATGCGTGAACTGGGTATGACGGATCGGGGTGATCGTGCACAAATTGGTACGTTTATTTCCAAGAGTGTTGATTCGGAAATGTCCGGTAACGTGATTGATATTTGTCCGGTAGGTGCATTAACTGCCAAGCCATCAAGATTTTCGGGTCGTGCATGGGAAATGCAGCAACACGCATCAATCTCACCGCACGATTGTGTCGGTTCGAATTTATTCATACATACCCTCGACGGTAAAGTTAACCGTGTCGTTCCCCGCGAAAATGATTCGATAAACGAAGTCTGGATTTCGGACAGGGATCGTTTCAGTTATAACGGTTTACATGCAGAAGATCGCGCCACTAAACCGATGATGAAATTAAACGGTGAATGGGTAGAAACCGACTGGAACACAGCACTGAAATACGCAGTAGATGGTTTGCAGTTAGTCATCAAAGAAAACTCAGCTGATGATCTGGCCTGCTGGATTGCACCAAACGCAACACTCGAAGAGCATTATCTGGCACAAAAATTATTGCGTGGCTTAGGTAGTCATAATATTGAACACCGTTTAAGACAAACCGATTTTACCGATCAGGATTTTGCACCGGTGATGCCCTGGTTAGCTAAAGATATTGTGTCGATTGAACGATTAGAAGCGATTCTTCTAGTTGGTTCGCATATTAGAAAAGAACAACCCTTAATCGCACATCGTTTTAGAAAAGCCTTCCGTCATCATCAGGTGAAAATTTCAGCGGTTAATCCGCGCAAATTTAAGTGGCGCTTTAAAACCAGTGAAGAGCTCATCTCATCTGCCGAAGGTATGGTGAATAATTTGGCGGGCATAGCAAAAGCCGCCGGTGTTGAACAGGCAAATTTAAACGATATTATTAATGCGGCAACGGTTGAAGACAGTCATAAAATTATTGCAGAAGAATTGAACACTGCCGGTGAAGCGGCGACAATTTTTGTCGGTAATATTGCTGCACAGCATCCGCAATTTTCAACCCTGCGAGCATTAAGTTGTGCACTAGCAAAACAAACTGGTGCTACTTTAGCTTATTTGCCTGAAGCGGCAAATAGTGCCGGTGCCTGGTTGGCGGGTAGTGTGCCGCATCGTATTGCCGGTGGATCGAAAGCAAAGATAACCGGTGCCAATATGGCAGACATGCTGGCATCACCGAAAAAAGCCTTAATTACATTTAATATTGAACCGGAATTTGATGTGGCGAATCCATCGAAAGCCATGGATGCCATTGATGCAGCTGATTTTAAAGTGGTAATAAATAATTACGCATCCGCAGCGATGAAAGAATATGCAGATGTAATATTACCGTTATCTGCGTTTAGCGAAACTTCCGGCACATTTGTTAATGCGGAAGGTTTCTGGCAAAGCTTTAAAGGCGCTGTTTCACCGATGGGTGAGTCACGTCCTGGCTGGAAAATTTTACGTGTGTTAGCCAATCTGATGGAAATTGAAGGTTTTGATTATCTGTCATCGGAAGATGTGCGTAATGAAGTGAAAGAGCAGTGTAGAGATTTGCAGTTAGATAATGATTTGTCTGCAGATGCACCGTTCGCACAAGTGTCGAATACAACGGGCTTACAACGCGTGGGTGATGTGCCTTTATACGCAGCAGATTCTTTAGTGCGCCGTTCAACACCGTTACAGCTCACCAAAGATGCGGATCAAAGTCATGCGTCGATTAATGCCACGCTAGCCACAAAGTTAAATATCACCGAAGGTGAGATGGTTTCAATTACTCAGGCGGGTCATACCGAACTGGTTGAATTCAGAATTGATAATGCCATTGCTGATGATTGTGTCTGGCTACCCGCAGCCGAGGAGTTAAGTGTTCAAATGGGAAATACTTATTCATCAATTGAGTTGGAGAAAGCCTGATTATGGATTGGTTATTTTCATTAGCCCCCGACTTTGCGGTTGAGTTCTGGAACTGGTTACCAAACTGGATGCAGGTATTAGCCGAAAATTTATTATACATTGTGATTATTATGGTGCCACTGATGTTATGTGTGGCATACGTAACCTACGCGGAACGAAAAATCATCGGTTATATGCAGGTGCGCTTAGGCCCCAATCGGGTTGGCCCGAAGGGCTGGTTGCAACCGATTGCTGATGCCGTAAAACTGATGTTCAAGGAAATTATTATTCCGACGAACTCGAACCGCTTTCTTTTTTTACTGGCACCGGTATTAACTATCGGCCCGGCATTAGCTGCATGGGCGGTGATTCCATTCTTCGATGGTGTGCAGTTAGCGAATGTAAATGCGGGTCTGCTTTATATTTTAGCGTTGACTTCAATGGGAGTTTACGGCGTTATTATTGCGGGCTGGTCATCAAACTCCAAATATGCTTTGCTCGGTGCGCTTCGATCAGCCGCTCAGGTTGTGGCCTATGAAATTGCCATGGGTTTTGCACTGGTGGGTGTATTAATGGCGGCGGGCAGTTTGAATTTAGGTGATATTATTGCAAAGCAGGGCGGCGGTTTTACCAGCTGGTTCTGGTTACCACTATTTCCGCTACTGCTGGTATATTTTATTTCCGGTGTTGCAGAAACTAACCGTGCACCATTTGATGTGGCAGAAGGTGAATCGGAAATTGTAGCGGGTTTCCATGTAGATTATTCGGGCATGGCCTTCGCAGTATTTTTTCTTGCAGAATACGCCAATATTATCTTAATCGCGGCACTGACTTCACTGATGTTTTTCGGTGGCTGGATGTCGCCGTTCGGTTCGCTGGCAGATCATGCAATTTTAGGTGATGGTACTCACTGGTTTATTTTAAAAACCATGTTCTTTATTTACATGTTCCTGTGGTTCCGCGCAACCTTCCCGCGTTATCGTTATGACCAGATTATGCGTCTGGGCTGGAAAGTTTTTATTCCAATCACCATAATCTGGATATTTGTTGAAGCGGTAATGGTGGTTATGCAAGTCGGTCCATGGGCAGTTTCTACGGCGGCAGGGGTATAGATAATGAGTATGCGAACCGTAAGACATTATATAAAAAGTTTTCTGTTTCTGGAATTAATACAGGGTTTGATGGTAACCGGTAAATACCTGTTTAAGAAAAAAATAACGCTGCAATATCCGGAACAAAAAACACCAATTTCACCACGCTTTAGAGGTTTACATGCACAGCGCCGCTATGCCAATGGTGAAGAGCGTTGTATAGCCTGCAAGTTATGTGAAGCGGTTTGCCCGGCACTGGCGATTACCATCGATGTGGAAGAGCGTGATGACGGCACACGTCGCACCTCACGTTACGATATCGATTTGTTTAAATGTATTTACTGCGGTTTTTGTGAAGAAGCCTGTCCGGTAGATGCTATTGTTGAAACTGAGATTTTTGAATACCATTTTGAAAATCGCGGTGAGAATATAATGACCAAAGACAAACTGCTGGCGGTGGGTGATAAATA
The DNA here is from genome assembly GCA_964531165.1 of uncultured Thiotrichaceae bacterium. Taxonomy (GTDB): domain Bacteria; phylum Pseudomonadota; class Gammaproteobacteria; order SZUA-229; family SZUA-229; genus SZUA-229. The sequence continues at coordinate 1,545 of CAZHEA010000134.1, read as the reverse complement.
CGAAGACCAGATAGCAGCCAATCGTGCGGCGGATGCGCCGTATAGATAATTTTTTGCTCCCCTCTTAGAAAAAGAGGGGCTGGGGGAGATTTAGTACTGAGTGAAATCCCCCTCAATCCCCCTTTTTACTAAGGGGGAGGCTTAACAGAAACAAAAACCGGAATCAACACATGACATTTTTTGAAGTCGTCTTTTATGCTTTTTCTACCTTAATGGTAGTGGCTGCATTGGGCGTGGTTAGCTCGCGCAACCCGGTGCATTCGGCGCTGTTTTTAGTGCTGACATTTTTTGCCACCTCTGCAATCTGGTTATTACTGGAAGCAGAATTTTTAGCCATCACGCTGGTACTGGTTTATGTGGGTGCGGTTATGGTGTTGTTCCTGTTTGTGGTGATGATGCTGGATATTAATATTACGCGTATGCGTGAAGGTCTAATGCGTTATGCGCCGTTTGGTGTTGCAATTGCCATTTTACTGATTGCGCAAATGGTTATGATTGTCGGTCCTGAGCATTTTGGCCTGCATGCATTTGCCTTGCCTGAGCCGCATGCGGCGGATTACAGTAATACTAAAGAGCTGGGTCGGGTGCTGTATACCGAATATGTATATGCCTTTGAATTGGCGTCGGTTATTTTACTGGTTGCTATCGTCGCGGCGATTTCCTTAACCATGCGCCGTCGTCCGAATACGCGTCGTCAGATTCCGGGCGAACAAATGAAAGTTTTAAAAGAAGATCGTTTGCGAATTATTAAAATGAAGTCCGAAACTGCAGACGTGGAGGATAAACAATGATCCCATTATCCAGCTATTTAATTCTCGCCGCGATACTGTTCGCCATTAGCATCGCCGGTATTTTTATTAATCGTAAAAATGTCATTGTGTTATTAATGTGTATTGAACTGATGCTGCTGGCTGTCAATATTAACTTTATTGCCTTTTCGCACTTTATGGGTGATACGGCCGGACAGATTTTTGTGTTCTTTATTCTTACCGTTGCTGCGGCTGAAGCAGCAATTGGCCTGGCGATTCTTGTGGTCGTATTCCGTAACCGTCAGACGATAAATGTGTCTGAGCTGCAATCGCTGAAGGGTTAATTAAAAATGAGTATGGAACAAATTTATTTAGCGATACCCCTGGCATCTTTATTCGGTGCCATTATGGCAGGGTTTTTCGGCAAGGTAATTGGTCGGCGTGGCGCGCATACGGTGACTATCGCCGGTGTTGCTACTTCATTGGTTCTATCCCTGCTGGCATTCAATCATATTGTGCTCGAAGGTGGTGATATTTATAACCAGACGGTTTATACCTGGATGGTAAGCGACGGCATTACCTTTGAAATTGGTTTTCTGATTGATACCCTGACGGTGATGATGCTGTGCGTTGTTACCGGCGTTTCGCTGATGGTGCATTTATACACCATTGGTTATATGCATGATGATCCTGGTTATCAACGTTTCTTCAGTTATATTTCACTATTCACTTTTTCCATGCTGATGCTGGTGATGTCGAATAACTTTTTACAGTTATTCTTCGGCTGGGAAGCGGT
>CAZHEA010000133.1:0-6081 GCA_964531165.1 uncultured Thiotrichaceae bacterium | reverse complement strand
ACAAATTTATTATTTATCGTTGAGGTATATACGCCTACACTAATCACCAACTGTTTTCTTTCATCATTACGCCGGTTATTTGTAACAGGCGCCTGTTGAGGAACAGGTCTAGGTCTTTTCTCCGGAACTCTCTCTCTTCTAGGTGTGACCTGATGTATTTCGGCCGCTTTTCTCTCATCAAGAACGGTATAACGTAAACCCCGAATACACTTAAATCTACCATTGCTGAGTTCTCTGCAAACATTTCTCAGCGGTACTAAAATGGTTTTACGTCCAACACATTCAGCCGAGCTCTCACATATAAGTTCAAATTCTCGTTTAGCACTCAGCAAGGCTTTTTCACGCGCTTCACCTTCCGTTAAACCTACCGTACCGATTGGTGGATGACTAAAGACAACCGTAGAAATGAATTTGTAATCTAAATGCCGATCAGGCTGATTATTATAAAGCCGGTCACCCAGGCGTCGACCCGCTGCAATGGCAACCGGTGTTAATGGCGCTCGTCCGGTCACATCACCCAATGCAAAAATATTTTTCACATTGGTATTCTGATAAACATCGCAGATGATATAACCGCTATCATCCTGTTCTAAATTTACCGCATCTAAATTCATACCTTCGGTATTCGGATACCGGCCAATTGCCCAGATCACTTCTGTAAAACCGGTTATCTTATTTCCTTTATCATCACATACACTTAAACTTCCATCGTCCTCCTTTATGATTTCTGTAATTTGTGTACGTGGCATAATATCGACACCCTGATCAAGCATCTCTTCCAGCAGTGTTTCACGTAGCATCGCATCAAAAGAGCGCAGTAAATGCTGTTTACGCAAATACATACACACGTCACTGCCCAGTGCATTTAATACGCCGGCCAACTCAACTGCAATATAACCCGAACCAATAATAGCAACTTTTTTCGGGCATTCCTGTAGCGCAAAAAAACCATCCGATGTAATTCCCAGCTCAGCTCCCGGTATATCAGGAATGCTCGGGGTAGTGCCCGGTGACACCACAATGTTTTCTGCTGTCACTTTTTTACCATCAATATCCAGCGTATGCTCATCAACAAAAGAGGCAAAACCAACCAACTCATCTATATTCGAGTCTTTTAAATAGTTGTGATACCAGTCATTAATTCCCGAGATATATTTTTCACGTTTATTCACTAGATGATTCCAGCTAAAACCTTTATTTTCAACATCAAAACCATAGTCTTTTGCATCACTTAATGCGTGTGCTAAATTAGCCCCGAACCACATAATTTTTTTCGGCACACACCCCACATTTACACAGGTTCCACCCATCTTGCCACTTTCTACAACCGCACATTTGGCACCATACACTGCCGCCCGCTCAACCACAGATAAACCGCCGCTACCCGCGCCAATTGCAATTAAGTCGTAATCGTATTTTTCTGACATGATAAAACCCGTAGTGATCTATTAATTTAAGTCGGGTAATATACCAGCACATCAATCAATGGAACACCCCGTTAACATGTTGTTATTTGAAATTCTTAAAAAACTCAGTTCAAATTCAAAGTATCAGCATCTTATTGATCGCCTGCATCAATACAGCCTACTCATCCGCCTGGATCGCCCTATAGGCATTTATCTACTGCTATGGCCGACCCTTTGGGCACTGTGGATTGCTGCTAAAGGCACACCCGATACGCTGGTACTCCTGGTGTTTGTCACTGGCGTGTTTCTAATGCGCTCCGCGGGCTGCGCCATCAATGACTATGCTGATCGCGACATTGACCCGCATGTCGAGCGCACCAAAGACCGACCCCTCGCTGCCGGGCGCATCACCAGCAAAGAAACACTGATTGTTTTTGCCAGCCTGTCGATTACGGCTTTTTCGCTGGTTTTATTTATGAATGCGCTAACCATTTATATGAGCTTTGTCGGCGTAGTGCTGGCCGCCAGCTACCCGTTTGCCAAACGTTTTCATTATATGCCGCAGGTGCATTTAGGCGCAGCATTCGGTTGGGCTGCTCCCATGGCATTTACCGCTCAGGCCAATGAAATTACCGCCGTCACCTGGCTGATTTTTATGGCAACCGTTTTATGGGCCACGGCTTATGACACTATGTATGCGATGGCAGATCGTGATGATGATTTAAAAATCGGCGTTAAATCTACCGCTATTTTATTTGGTGACGCGGATAAAATAATTGTTGGTTTATTACAGATACTGTTAATTTTTGACCTGATTTTAATTGGTCGCGTATCGGAGCTTGGGCTTTATTATTATCTTGGTTTAATTATTGCGAGCACCCTGGCCGTTTATCAACAGCTTTTAATTAAGGATCGTGATAAACAAAAATGTATACAGGCTTTTTTAAATAATAACTGGTTCGGACTAGTAGTGTTTGTTGGAATATTTGTGGATTACTGGGTTGATTAATAACTTGTTAAGTTTTTACCCCGCTCAATCCCATTTTTTCTAAGGAGGCGGCCTGCACACACATTAAATATCAATTTCTTTAAGCTCCCCGGGCTGCAAATCACCCAGTCGCCACTCACCTATCTGACAACGCACCAGCCTCAGTGTCGGAAACCCCACCGCCGCCGTCATGCGTCGCACCTGTCGATTACGCCCTTCACTGATGGTAAGTTCCAACCAGCTGGTGGGAATGTTTTTTCTAAACCGCACCGGCGGATTTCTCTCCCATAAACCTTGCGGCTGTGAAATTATTCGTGCCTGCGCCGGTCGGGTTTTTCCATCTTTTAACAATACGCCTTTTGTTAACTGCTCGATCGCATCTGCAGTAATTTCTTTATCCACCTGCACCCAGTAAGTTTTCTGCATTTTATTTTTCGGATCGGAAATTTTATGCTGTAATTTCCCATTATCGGTAAGCAGTAGCAAACCTTCCGAGTCATGATCTAAACGTCCCGCAGCATACACATCTTTTATTGAAATATATTCGGCCAGACTCTGATGTTTTTCATGTGCACTAAACTGACAAATCACACCGAATGGTTTATTAAATAGAATTAATTGACTCATACTTTATAACTGCAGCCAGCGCCTTCTGCGTTGATCACTTACATTCAGTTGATCAAACAGCGCATGAAACTCATCCTCATCAGGAATACTTTGCCAGCGAATAGACTGCTGATGATTGTCAAACACTGCATCAGTCACAATTTCAGTCAGCCTTTTATTCTTAGGCAGCAAGGCCTGATGCTCGTCCACTAAATTTTGAATTCGTGCCGAACCGCGAAACTTCATTTTTGAAATATTTTCAATATTGTTTAAAATGTCGTCAACATCATTAAACTTATTTAATAAGTTGGAGGCCATTTTATAACCGACGCCGGGAATACCCGGAATGTTATCGACTTTATCTCCGGCTAACGCCAGCATATCAGCAATTTTTTCCGGCATTACGCCAAAATGTTTTTCTACACCTTTGGCATTTAAAACCGTACCGCGGGCATAATCCCACCAGGCATCTCGCTCACCTAACACCAATTGAGTTAAATCTTTGTCGGCACTAACAATGGTAATATCAAAGCCTTCACTTCTTAAACGCGTCGCCAGTGTGCCGATAATGTCATCAGCTTCAAAACGGTTACTACCAAATTCGGGGATTCCCATGGCACGACAAAATTCCCGGCAATAACGAAACTGCGCTTTCAGCTCCTGCGGTGCCGGTGGCCGATTGGCTTTATATTCGGGAAAAATTTCACGACGGTAGGAATTGGTCTGGTGCGCATCAAATGCACAGGCAATATATTCGGGTTTTTTCTGCTCGATTAGTTGATATAAAAACTCAGTAAAGCCATAAACTGCATTACTGGGGTTGCCGTCGCGATCGGTAATGGCATCATCAAACACATGCCAACCACGAAAGATATAAATACTGGAATCGATTAAATAGGCGCGTTTACTCATCTGGTTATTTTAACCTTAAACGGCCTTATTAATCTTTTAAAAAATCACAAACTCGCCAGTGTCAGCATATCTTTTCTAACCGCGGCCACCGAGTTTTTAAAGTTCGCCTGCTCACTTTCGTTCATCTCAATGCTAATGACTTTTTCCATGCCGTTTTTGCCCAGCACGCAGGGCACACCAATGGCCAGCTCATCACAGCCATATTCATTCTGCACAATAGCAACCGTCGGTAAGATACGTTTTCTGTCATTAACAATAGCGTCCACCATGGCAGCAACCGCAGCGGCTGGAGCATCAAATGCGCTGCTATTTTGACGTAAAGCCAGAATTTCAGCCCCACCATGGCGAGTCCGGGTAACAATGTCATCAATGGTTTTCTGATCCATAAAATTGCTCACCGGAATACCGGAGATGGTTGTATAGCGCATCATCGGCACCATTGAATCACCATGCCCACCGAGCACCATGGCATCGATATCCAGCGCTGAGTAACCGGTCTCCATGGCGATGAAACTTGCCATACGGGTAGAGTCGAGTACACCGGCCTGCCCGAAAATACGGCTACGATCCCAGCCGGTTTTCTGAAATGCCCGATAGGTTAAAATATCCACCGGATTAGAAACGAATAACATTTTGCTATTTGGGGCATACTTCAAGGTATTTTCAATAATGCTGTCGGTGACCCGCACATTGGTTTCCAGCACATCGGAGCGCGACATGCCTGGCTTACGCGGTACACCGGCAGTAATAATAATCAGATCAGAGTCGGCCATTAAGGCATAATCGCTGCCACCGACCAGACGGGTATCAAAACGAAACAGGGGTGCATCTTCCTGAATATCCAGCGCAGCACCTTCAGCGGCACCTTCACGGATATCGATTAACACAAGTTCACGGCATAAATCTTTTGAAGCAATAAATTGCGCGGTGGATTCACCAACGCGACCCGCACCAACCACTGTAATTTTTTTCATATCGCACCCCTTGCATGAAACTGTTTATGGTTTTTATTATAAGTTTAGACTACATTTTCAGCTGAAGTTCTTGATCCCTGGGTTAATTACTGGCCTGTCAATTTAAAAAATACCTTTAGAAATTTGTAGGTGCGAATTCATTCGCGCAAGTTCCTGTAATGATGGTCATGTACGAATCAATTCGCACCTACAACACTACTGTATATCCACCTCAGTAAATAGCATCACTCATGATGATGCTTGGAAACACCGCTATCAATCGCTGCCTGTGCCACTGCCGCGGGTACACGCTCAATTAACCGCGGGTCAACCGGCTTCGGAATAATATAGTCCGGACCAAATTCCAGCTTGTCCACACCATAGGCTTTTAACACCGATTCAGGCACCGGGTCTTTTGCCAGATTGCGAATCTCATTGACCGCGGCAATGTGCATTTCCTGAGTAATGGTAGTGGCTCCCGCATCTAAAGCGCCCCTGAAAATATAAGGAAAGCCCAGGACATTGTTCACCTGATTCGGATAATCGCTACGCCCGGTCGCCATAATTAAATCATCGCGGGTTTGCTGTGCCAGTAACGGATCAATTTCCGGTGTCGGGTTGGATAATGCAAACACAATCGGATTGGGCGCCATTGCTAAAATCATTTCTGCAGTCACTAAATTCGGCCCGGATACGCCAATAAATACATCCGCATCCTGCATTGCATCCAGCGCTGTGCGGCGCTCGGTTTTAACCGCAAACTCGGCTTTATAAATATTTAAATCATCACGTTCAATATGAATAACCCCATTGCGGTCCAGCAGCATCATATTATCTTTACTAATACCCAGCCCATGCAATAAACGCATTGACGCAATACCCGCAGCACCAGCACCCATGCAGACAATTTTTGCATCTTCGACTTTTTTACCCTGCAGCTCGAGCGCATTTAATAAGCCCGCCGCAATTATAATGGCGGTGCCATGCTGATCATCATGAAACACCGGGATGTCGAGCATACTGTCTAAAGTGCGCTCAATTTCAAAACATTCCGGGGCTTTAATATCTTCCAGGTTAATACCACCAAACGTCGGCGCAATACGTGCGACCGTATCAATGAAATCTTTGGGGATATCCGCATTCACTTCAATATCAAACACATCGATATTGGAAAAACGCTTAAATAAAACCGCCTTGCCTTCCATCACCGGCTTAC
>CAZHEA010000132.1:0-6091 GCA_964531165.1 uncultured Thiotrichaceae bacterium | reverse complement strand
CTTTCCCAAGTTGCAGCCTATCAGCAGAACCACTTCTATGTCGCTTATGTGGTGACAGATCACCTTCAATTATGTTTTCCCAATGTCGGCTTTTTGAAAAATTGACGTGTTTACAAATATTTCTTGAAGCAGACACTCATGATATCCAGCCTGATTTCCGTGAGCAACACTAAGTGATCCTCTGTCAGAATGTGTCGTCAGAGCGATATCTACCAATTGGAGACATTCAGAATTCATAAATTATAAACACAGGTGTTGGAGTCGACTTTTTTACTCCAAATACCTCACAAGAATACTGAAGGGACAATCAATAACTTAAATGATTTTGACTCCGACCACTGAGATTTGTTAATTCACGATTTCAAAATAGTATAAAACCTTATTATTTTTATTGACTAAAATGAGTATTACGGTATCTTAATATTTAGCCGCCCATATGGACTTAATACTATGAACAATAACCGCTATTCCTCAGATAATCCAAATACAGAATATAACAAAACGCACACACGGTATTTTCATGATATCTCCGATGAAGATATCAAAGCATGCTGTCAAAACTGGCAACAAACATTCCCACAAATGGCTGTACTGGCACTTGTCGCAGAGGCCAATAGAGACAGGATCAACGATGTGCAGGCGGTATTTAAAAACACCGGTATCCCGTTAATGGGAGCGGTATTTCCTGCGCTGCTATATGATGCTGAATTTAAATCATCGGGTTTGTTATTAATCTGCTTACCCGAAAAACCGCTATGGCATTTACAGGCAAATTTACCACAGGAAGAAGCTGCTTTAGATCAGTGCCTTGATTCAATCATCAAAACCCTGGATCCGTCTATTGATGATGCCGCTAGTTCAGCTTTATTTATGATATTTGATGCCATGGTGCCAAATATTGCGACCATTTTAGATAAGTTATATCTCGAACTTGGAGATTCGGTTCATTACATGGGCGTAAACGCCGGTAGCGAAACATTTCAACCCATGCTTTGTTTGTTTGACACTGAGCGTTTTGAACAAAACGGCATGCTGCTTATGCTATTTCCACACCATAAAGGCGCGATACTCGAACATGGGTACCTGGCGCCTCAGGTAACGACATTAGCCACATCAACATCCGGTAATCGCATCAACACGATTGACTGGAAACCGGCTTTTGAGGTGTATAGCGAACATGTTCGGCGACAGTATGGCGTAACTATAACCCACGATAATTTTTATCAACACGCTGTACATTTCCCATTCGGAATTGTTCGCGCAGATAATGAAGTACTGGTACGTATTCCGGTCATGCTGGATGATGATGGCTCACTGTTTTGTGTGGGAGAAATCCCTGAAAATTCTGTATTGACCCTGCTGGATGCACCTCAGGCCAAATCCCTGCATACTGTTGAACAGCTTACTGGTAAACTGGATAACGACCCGGTTAACATGCTGTTCTACTGTGCTGGTCGACGGATGCATCTGGCAGATGCTGCTGATAATGAACTTAAAAATTTTCAGCAATGCACAGGTGAAAAACATTTTGTCGGTGCGCTTTCCCTCGGTGAAATCGGTAGCTCCCATAAGGGTGGTTACCCTTTATTTCATAATGCGACACTGGTTAGCCTGCCTTTAGGGCCGGCGACAGATTTGTGTCATTAAACAAGCAAGACATATGAATAAGCAGGAGCATTTACTCACAATACTGTATGACATGAGCCAGACCATTGGCTCAGAAATGCATTTGCACTCCTTGCTCATCAAAACGCTACAGCGCCTGATGTATCACACCGGTTATTCCTGTGGACTGGTTTTAGCTGGTGCAGGCGATCATCAGCGCCTTGAGGTCGCCATCGGCGAACGCCAACTACAAAAACATCTGGGCGAGTCTTTTGATTTGCCCTTTTTAGCTGAGCAGAACTCTTTGAAACCATCACAGATTCCTGATCTTGGCATGTTACCGGTACGACAGGATCATTATAAAACGCTACTAACTTTACCAGTGCCTGATTACGGCACAATTTTATTGCTCGGCGTGGAAGCCAGCCAGTCAGATCTGCCTTTTAAACAGGTTTTTTCACCGATACTGGCAAACCTGTCTAAAACCATTCGCCTGTGCCAGCATAGCGAAGCTTATACGGCAGGACTAATTGCAGATCGAGATGAGGTACGTAGCGATAATGTACGCTTTCGTCAGGCGCTGGACACTTCCAGTGACTACATATTTTTAATCGATTCAGAGAATACCCAACTTATTGACTTCAACCTGAGCGCAACCAGAACACTGGATTATTCACATGAAGAAATGCTTAAGCTGCACCTGCATGAGCTAATCGCAGAGTGTACTTCTGCATTTGTCAGCAAATTATTGCACCGTCTAGAATCAAACACCAAAGGCGAACTACTCGAGTCTAGCTGCAAACGTAAGAATGGAACGCAGTTTCCGGTAGATATACGTTTTAGTCTGCTACCGCAGAAAAATAAATCTGCCGCTTTGATCGCCGTTGTTAGTGATATTACTGAACGAAAACTGGCGGATACTAATTTGTATAATGCCCAACAGTTGGCAGAAACAACACTGAAGGCCATTGGTGACGCAATGATCACCACTGATGAACATGGCTTAATCAACCGAATGAACCCGGTGGCAGAACAACTCACTGGCTGGAGTGAGAAAGAAGCACAGGGGCAATCGGTAAAAAATATTTTTCCTATTGTTGATGCCAGTACCCGTGAACCGATTGAAAATCCCGTTGAAAAAGTTATCGCCAGTGGTGAGACCGTTTATCTTAGTAATCACACCACACTGATCTCAAAAGACGGTACAGAATATCAAATAGCCGATTCGGCCGCCCCGATACGCGATGAGGGTAATAATATTCTTGGCATGGTATTAATTTTTAATGATATTACGGAGCAATATCAACTGCGTCAGTCTGTCACGACAAACATGAAAAAATACCAGACCCTGGCGGTAGTCGCGCCGGTTGGTATTTTTCATACTGATAAACAGGGAAGGTGTTTATACATCAATGAAAAATGGAGTGAAATCACCGGCCTTTCTGCAGAGGAGGCAATGGGGGAAGGCTGGGCTAAAAATATACACCCTGACGATTCCGAGCGTGTTTTTGCCGAGTGGAATAAATCAACAAAACAGAGCGTACCATTCAAACTGGAATATCGCTTTCAGCGGCCTGATTCCGTTCGCTGGGTGTTAGGTCAGGCACTTGCTGAAGAAGGAGAAGACGGTGAGATTATTGGCTATGTTGGCACTATCACTGATATAACGGATCGCAAAAACACTGAACAAACACTTGCCAAATCAACGAAAGAGTGGGCCTTTGCCATGGACTTTTTCGAGGATGCCATATACCTCATCGACCTCGACGACAAACTGGTACGTGCCAACCAGGCCTTCTACAAAATGACAGGATTAACACCAGAGCTAGCTGCTGGCCGTGACATTACAACGATTATGCATCCTAAAGGTGAAAAGGTCCCCTGCCCGGTGTGCAAGGCACGTACAGAGCGGCGTGATGAAATCATTATTCTGGAAGCCGATCATCCCGATAATCCGGTTGGTAAACCTATCCAGGTGACGGTGCAGATTATTCGCAATAGCGAAGGATATCCACTAAGCGTTCTAATGGGAGTTCGTGATCTAAGCAAGATCCGGCAAGCCGAAGAAGAGGAAATACGCCTGCACCATCAATTACATCAGTCACAGAAAATGGATGCACTGGGCAAACTTACCGGTGGCATTGCCCATGACTATAACAACATGCTTGGCGTTATTATAGGATATTCCGATTTGCTGACGTCTGCACTAAACGAACAACCTAAGCTGATGGAATATGCAAAAAAAATACAACATGCTGGCGAACGTGGTTCCAAACTAACGAGAAAACTACTGGCTTTCTCACGTTACAAAGCGTCTGAAGCAAATTGCTTAAACATCAACACACTGCTGTTGAACGAACAGAACCTGCTGGAAAAAACACTGACCGTCCGCATTAAACTGGTATTTAATCTGGCGCAGGACATATGGATGCTCTGGCTCGATGCTAGCGATATGGAAGATGCCGTGCTTAATATAAGCATTAATGCCGCACATGCCATCAAAGGTACGGGGCAACTAACTATTCGCACCAATAACGAACATATCGATGAGCTCAAAGCACAAACGTTAAGCCTGACGCCTGGTGATTATGTTTCATTAAGTATCACCGATACCGGCTGCGGCATGGATAACACAATCAAGGAACAAATCTTTGAACCCTTTTTCTCGACCAAAGGCGAACAGGGCACCGGGTTGGGATTAAGCCAGGTATACGGTTTTGTACAACGCAGTGGTGGTGCGATAAATGTCTATTCTAAACCAGATCATGGCACTCAGATTACACTTTATTTTCCCCGTCATCATGAAACTGAGCATACCGAACTAACCATAGAAAAAAATGATTCCGCGAACATCAGGGGCACTGAAACCATTCTCATGGTAGACGATGAGTCCGCATTACTCAGTTTAAGCTATGAAATAATAAGCCCGCACGGTTTCAATGTTCTGCTTGCCAAAACCGCTAAAGAGGCGCTTACCATCCTTGAACATGAAACCGTTGACCTGCTGATTACCGATATCATCATGCCGGAGATGGATGGCCATCAGTTAGCAGCCATTGTAAAAGAAAAATACCCAGCCATTAAAATCCAGCTAGCCAGTGGCTTTACCTCTAACAGCAATGCAGATTTGGTAGATGAAAGCCTGCAACAGAATTTACTGCTCAAACCCTATAACTCACAGGCTTTATTACAAAGAATACGTGACTTGCTAAATGGGAAATAGAAACAATAAGAAAATATTTTTATTATTTAATTTTTTCAGCCACAACAAACAATACTGGTTATATTGCACCGAAAAATGAACCAAAAACAGCAAGTATTTGCACTAGTTATTGCCCCACCAGGAGTAGCCTAATAGTTTAATAGTATTAATCAGAGCCACCTCAACGAGGGGCAATAATTAATGCAAAAGCTGGGTCAAATTTCAATGCAATTCAACAGTCAGGACTATTTTACAACGTCTGCTTTGCTGTGAATTAACGATACAAAGCATGATTTCTCAATGACAGCTTTGTGGTGAACAGGAATATTGCATCCGAATGTTTGAATGTCTTATTATGATTTGAATCATTAGACCGTTAGGGTTTTCTTGTACCCGGTAACGTTTGTAACGCAAGATCAAATGTATATACACCGTCTAACGATTCATTTAATGTATTAGCAACATACAGCGCTTTATTAATGATAAGTGCATCAGGGAAGTCAGCTTCTTTTCGCTTATTGCCTACCTTTATTATTTTTGCCTGTTTATAGTCATTTAAAGCTCGCCAAACAGTTTGTCCATCTTCAAATATAATATTTGGTTCTGCAAATAAAGTATTGATAACTTTTATAACAGACTCCTTATTAAGGTTGTATTTCTTGCCTTTAAGCGTCCATATCGTTTCCGTTAGCACTATATCGGTAATCAAAATATTGCTGTTACCTGCAATAATTGATGATGCTTTTTTTGATTGCCCTGCATCATCATCAAGTAAATACCGAAGTAGTACATTCGTATCAACCGCAATCATGAATCAAGAGCACTCTGTAGTGACGCTTCATCACTCAACCGCTTATCAGCTTTAATACCTTTTAATATGCCTTTCGCTGCACCAGGTGTGCTTTTAATGATAGTGATATAACCATTGTTATCAACATAACTATTATATTCATCACCCGGTTCTATATGTGCCTGACGGCACTGGTCTATGGGTAATGTAATTTGTCTTTTTGCGCTCACTTTAGGCATGGTACGGCCTCCTTTACTATATGCTTATCTGTAAAGAATAACCGCATCTTTACAATTTGTCAATAAGTAAAGAATATCGGATATACCATGAAATAAAAGAAGAAATAGCTTGTGTGGGGACCGAAAACTATCCAATCTTGAATGCCTCCTTTGAACGGATTCTCACTCTTTTGCGAACATCCGCAAAGGTCTGCCATGTAGTGGATTGATCGCTTGAACCAACAGTTTTTAACTGTCTCATTTTGTTAGTTTAAT
>CAZHEA010000131.1:0-6261 GCA_964531165.1 uncultured Thiotrichaceae bacterium | reverse complement strand
AAGCCAGCCCAATTCCATTTTCTTCCTGCCGAACGACCACCGCATCATTACTGGGAAAGCTTACCCCGGTGTCATCTTCATCATTGAGTATTCTGACTTCAACGACTTCACCAATAATCGGACGACGTAATTTATCAACCACCAGAAAAACACCACCATCACTGACATCCTGTGTTCTAACGGTTTGTTTTTCCCCGGAAGGAAATCCCAGTTCGACATCAAGATGAATTTGTTGTCGCGGATGTTTTCGAAGTTCCTTGTCCACCAGATGCCCACCTTATTGATAAACCGGTTTTATTTATTGTTAAAACCGGCTAATTAAACTCGCTTTATTGTCTTAGCTTAAAATAATAGTCGTTATTTTGCTTTTGCCAACCAGTGACGCCATAAGAAAACAAATAAACGTCCTGGCAATCTTCGCGCACAGACACCAACCTATTGATATTACTTGGCTTTTCTACGCTTTGAATAATGTACTGCACTCATATTTGCCATCGCCATATAAATGGTATTTTTTGTATGTTTCTTACAATACAGGTCTATCCAGGTGAGTGCACCCTGAAAATCGCTATCACCTAATAAGTTGTAATTATCATTGGTCAGGCGATTACTGGCGGTTAAATAGCCTGAAATCCAGTTTTTATAGGATAACTCGGAAAACCCGCCATTATCACGGGCTTCAAGATAAGTTTCACAGGTCTGACGACCTACACCGTAAATCCAGTATCGACCATTTTTATCTGCAGAAAAGGCATTTTGTGCAGACAATGAAAGCAAGATGGCTCCCCAAAGTGTGACTGCTTTAATCATATTAAATCCTGTTTTTTTTATATTTATTAATGACTACAAGGCTCTAGTTTAATTCACTACCCCAGAACAATATCCAGAATATCTTTATGCTCCGATGCGGCAAGTCTCGGCCCAAACTGGCTAACGACCCTGGCCGCTGCCAGACTTGCTATATTACCCGCCTCATAAAAGGAATGTCCATGGGTGATGCCATATAAAAATGCACCAGCAAACATATCTCCCGCACCATTTGAGTCCAGAGCTTTAACTTCATGAGGTGAAATTTCAATCAATTTTTTACCATCAAACAAGATAGCACCCTTTGCTCCGAGCGTTATGGCAAATGTATTGGCGACCACTTTAAGTGATTCTATCGCATCATCCAGATTATCCGACTCAGACCAGCTCATGGCCTCTGCATCATTGCAGAATAGCAGATCAACTTTATCTCCAATCATTTCTCGCAGGCCGTCTTTAAAGAACTGCACCATCGCCGGATCTGAAAATGTCAGCGCAGTTTTAACGCCATTTTCCTCTGCCACTTTGCGCGCTTCTATGGCTGCATGACGACCGGTATCCGACGACACCAGATAACCTTCAATATATAAATATTCAGAGTCTTTAATCGCCGCCAGGTTTAATTCGTCCACTGAAAAATTGGCGGTAATACCGAGAAAAGTATTCATGGTACGTTCTGCATCCGGCGTAACCATCACCAGACACTTTCCAGTGATACCCTCTTTACGGCCATCACCCACATTACTATCTACACCCGCCTGCTGCAAATCATTCACATAAAAGTCACCCAGCTCATCATTAGCCACTTTACAGGAATAAAATGATTTGCCACCAAAGTAACTGCTAGCAATAATGGTGTTCGCTGCGGATCCACCGGAGGCTTTTTTACCGTCAAAGGCATCAAGGTGGCCGAGTAACTCATGCTGGCGATCTTCATCAACCAGTGTCATTACCCCTTTATCAATGGCATTAGATTCAAAAAAAGCATCTTCAACTTCAAACTCCATATCCACCAGTGCATTACCTACACCGTAAACGTGATATTTTTTCATATTTATTTCTCGTGAATTTTTAAACCCGTTTGTCACAAAGGCATCGCGCACAGATGTTTTTTTAAATCTGTGCGCGATGCATCTTTGCGGTTATTTTAAATTACTGAGCGATTTGCGTACTAAGCATTAACAACTCATCCCAGACTCGGCCGGGCTCCACACCTTTAATCACTTTATCTATTTTCGCACAGCGTTTTAAAAACAATTTCCAACGACCTGCACTATGCCGGCAAAGCGCTTTACGCACCAGTGCTTTACGATTTTCCCACACACGTAATTTTGACATTGCCGCATCAGGAGAAATATTGGCTTCCGCAATTTTAGCTATCATACGCACTTCACGACTTAATGCCCAGAGCATCAGCACCGGCTCAACACCCTCATTTTTTAAGCCGCCAATAATTCTTGCGGTACGCACCACATCACCTGCCAGTGCATTATCAACTAAATCATAAATACTGAATCGCGCACTATCGGCAACCGCGTCTGCGGTTTGTTCAAAACTTAGTTTTCCGGCACCGTGCAATAAAAATAACTTATCCACTTCCTGTGCAGCAGCAAGTAAATTACCTTCTACCCGGTCAGCCAGCAACTGTACAGCGTCTCTATCTGCTGCTATGCCTTTAGACTGTAAGCGTTGATTAATCCAGCCAGGCAGCTGATCTGCATTCACCGGCCAGCATTGAATAACCACCCCCTGTTGATCCAGGGTCTTAAACCATTTCGTGTTTTTTGAACTGCTTTCCAGCTTGCCGCTGCTGATAATTAAAATCGCATCATCCGCCGGACGCTGGGCATACTCCTGCAATACTTTCGAGCCAATTTTACCCGGCTTACCGCCAGGCAAACGTAATTCTAAAATTCTTTTTTCCGCAAACAGCGACATGCTATTGCCCGCATCCAATAATAAATTCCAGTCAAACTGCTTATCGACATCCATCACTTCGCGCTCGGTGTAATCGCGCTGGCGAGCGATGGCACGAATCTGGTCCGCCGATTCCATTACCTGTAACGGCTCATCACCACAGACAAAATAAATAGCAGCGAGGTCATTTTGTAAATGCCGGTTAAGTTGGTCAGGGCGTACTTTCATATTTTTTTAATTAAGGAAACTTATTCCGTTATTTAAGTTAGCTCCCCCGTTAAAAAACGGGGAATTCATATATTTTACTGCCAGCCATTTGATAGCATTAAACATTCATTTACGGGGAAAGTTAAAACGCAGCAGATTAAGCCATGTTAAAACAGTAAACATTACCAACTGAAACTTTTTAAATCCCCTTCGCCTAAGGAGGAGGCTTTACTTCTATTTACAATTATAATTGGCTCTGCAAGCGCAACATAATCAAGCGAATCACATCCACCCGCATTTCTTCATACAATCTCGATTCTTCGCGACTATTACCAAGCACGTCTTGCGTATCAAAAACAAAATCCCGGTCAATACGAACTTCCTGATCGGCAATTTCAAATTCTGCATCCAACGCCTTCACATTAAAGCTAATGGCATAAGTTAACGTATATTCCCGTGCCCGGCCTATTGAATCAACCGAAATAATACGCTTTGTTTTATGCTCGTTTAATAATTTTAAAATTGCAACATTAGCTGACGGCACATTGCTTATTTTTATATCACTGGCTTTTAACCGCCTAATTAACACCCGACTTAACGTCGAGCTTTGTACCAGCGCACTGGTATCAACATAGGTTGTTTGCATTGCCGCTGGCAACTGATAAGCACCACGCATTTGAAAACCACAGCTGACCAACAATAAAATTAGTGTAATTAAAGTCGTTACCGAAATGCGTTTTCTAAGTTGAGCATTTAAAAAATAATAATGATTCAGTTTCATTAATTCGCCACAATATTAACCAGCCGCCCCGGCACTACAATAACTTTACGCACGGTTTTGCCCTCTGTATGTGACCTGACATGCTCATTTTCCTGCGCCAGCTTTTCAATGCTATCTTTATCTGCATCCGCCGCCACTTTCATTTTGCCGCGCAGCTTACCATTAACCTGCAGCATTAACTCTATACTGTCCTGCACCATTGCAGACTTATCCGCCTGCGGCCAGCTTTCATCAACCACCGGCGTTGTATGCCCCAGCTCTTGCCACATCGCATGACTGAAGTGCGGCACAATAGGCGACAACATTAACACCATTGCATCCAGCGCTTCCTGCATAACGGCCCGAGCATTATCAGAGTCATCTTTAAACCTGGATAACTCATTGGTTAATTCCATAACCGCAGCAATGGCGGTGTTAAATGTATAACGCCGACCAATATCATCGCCGACTTTTTCAATTGTTTGATGCAACTTTAGACGCAACGCCTTTTGATCATCCGTTAGCGCATCTGTATTTAACGTCGCCACTTCACCCCCGCTAACGTGAGTAAATATAATTCGATACAAGCGC
Source organism: uncultured Thiotrichaceae bacterium (assembly GCA_964531165.1). Classification (GTDB taxonomy): domain Bacteria; phylum Pseudomonadota; class Gammaproteobacteria; order SZUA-229; family SZUA-229; genus SZUA-229. The sequence goes on along the minus strand of CAZHEA010000131.1, from coordinate 1,979 downwards.
TTTAGAAATCTCGCCGCTCCATCGACCCCTTCATCAGACCACTCCAACGATTGCTCCGGAGGCGCAGCAAACATGGTAAATAAACGCACTGTATCGGCACCGTGTAATTCAATCAAGCCCTGCGGATCTACCGTATTGCCTTTTGATTTGGACATCTTTGTGCCGTCTTTTAACACCATGCCCTGAGTTAATAAATGCGAAAACGGCTCATCACTGGTATTAATCAATCCTACGTCACGCATCAGTTTATGAAAAAAGCGTGCATATAATAGATGCAGAACGGCATGTTCTATTCCACCTACATATTGATCGACCGGCAGCCAGTAGTTAGCGCGCTCATCGAGCATGCTGGTAGCATCCGGACAGGTGTAACGTGCGTAATACCATGACGACTCAAAAAAAGTGTCGAAGGTATCGGTTTCACGAATCGCATCACCACCACAGGTGGGGCAGCTTGTCTCATAAAATTCAGGCATTTTTTTAATCGGCGAGCCGACGTCATCACCAAAGGCCGCATCTTCCGGCAGAATCACCGGCAACTGATCTTCCGGCACCGCGACTGCACCACATTTATCACAATTAATAATTGGGATCGGCGTGCCCCAGTAACGCTGACGGGACACACCCCAGTCGCGCAAGCGGAAGTTAACCTGTTTTTCACCCTTACCCGCATTACTCAAATAACCCGCAATTGCATCTACGGCTTCTGCAGAGTTCAAACCATCAAACTGTGCAGAATTTTTCAACACACCTTTCTCGGTAAAAGCCGCGCTATCTATGTCACATTCTTCATTATTAGCCGGGAAAATAACTTGCCTGATCGGTAAATTATATTTTTTAGCAAATTCATAATCACGCTGATCGTGGGCCGGCACACTCATTACCGCGCCGGAGCCATAATCCGCCAGTACAAAGTTTGCCGTATAAACCGGGACTAATTCACCGCTCACCGGGTGCGCCGCTTTAAAGCCCGTATCCAGGCCTTTCTTCTCCATCGTCGCCATTTCAGCTTCGGCAACTTTGGTGGTTTTGCATGCTTCGATAAACGCCTGCAACTCACTATTCGATTCTGCGGCTTTTTTAGTTAACGGGTGCTCTGCTGCAACCGCCACATAGGTAACACCCATCAAGGTGTCCGGGCGGGTAGTGTAAACCGTTAAGGGGGCTTCACCCTCTACATCAAACTGTAGCTCCACACCTTCCGAGCGACCAATCCAGTTGCGCTGCATGGTACGCACCTGCTCCGGCCAGCCCTCTAATTTATCCACTTCGCTTAATAGCTCATCCGCATAGTCGGTGATTTTCATAAACCACTGGGGAATTTCCCGGCGCTCTACTTTTGCACCGGAGCGCCAGCCACAGCCGTCCACTACCTGCTCATTGGCGAGTACGGTTTGATCAACCGGGTCCCAGTTCACTACCGCATTCTTTTTATAAACCAGACCTTTTTCATAAAGCCTGGTGAACAGCCACTGCTCCCAGCGATAATACTCAGGCGTACAGGTGGCGATTTCTCTATCCCAGTCGTAACCAAAGCCGAGACGCTTTAACTGACTACGCATATAGTCAATATTAGAATAGGTCCACTTCGCCGGATGCGAATTATTTTTATGTGCGGCATTTTCCGCTGGCAGGCCAAACGCATCCCAACCCATCGGCTGTAAAACATTTTTGCCCTGCATGCGCTGATAACGGGAAATTACATCGCCAATAGAATAGTTACGCACATGCCCCATGTGTAACCGGCCGCTGGGATAGGGAAACATAGACAAACAATAAAATTTTTCTTTACGGGTATCTTCGGTAACTTTAAATACCTGATTTTCCTGCCAATACTGCTGAACATCCTGTTCTATTTTTTGTGCATCATAGTTTTCTTGCATGAATCTGTCTTCAATTGAGTTGAGCGTCACTATCTTGTAATGAATATGAGCTATATAAAAGGAGAAGGATACATCAGACCAATGAGTTAGGAAACT
>CAZHEA010000130.1:4413-6368 GCA_964531165.1 uncultured Thiotrichaceae bacterium | reverse complement strand
ACTGCAGCGGCGGCTTCAACGGTGTTTACTGTGATGCGCACCATTTCAGAACCGGTGGCGGCCAGATCGGCAATTTGAACGGCGGTGGCAACTTCATCTGCGGTATCGGTATTGGTCATGGATTGCACGACGATGGGGGAATCTCCGCCGACGGTAATGTTGCCAACCTGAACCGCAATGGATTCGCGTCTGGGGAGAAAAGGGTGTTGATAGCTCATTCAGTTTCCGCATCATTCCCGCATAGCCATATTGTTTCTATGGTTCGGGAATGCAGTGACATTGTATTGGGATTGTACTGTCCGTCTTCGATAAAAGCATTCGAAGATGACCGCATAAAATTAGGGCATAATAGTATCATTTTAAACTACGCAAGCGGAACACGATTTGTTTAAATTAGGTTTAATCATTAATCCGGTGGCGGGTATCGGTGGCAGAGTGGCACTGAAAGGCTCGGATGGTGATGATATTCAGCAACTGGCCCGCCAGCGCGGTGCGGTTGCACTGGCTGAGCAGCGAATGCAGCAGGCGCTGGAATGGCTGGTGGATTTTAAAGCGGACATCCATATTTATACGGCGGCCAATAACATGGGTGAAAACCTGAGTAAAAGTCTGGGCTTTCAAACCACGGTGGTGAATGCACTGAACTCGGTGGATACCTGTGCGGATGACACGATTAATACCGCTCAAAAATGTATCGAGCAGGGCGTAGATTGCCTGTTGTTTGCCGGGGGGGATGGCACCGCACGTAATATTTATAGCGCACTGGAAAACGCGCATTCTGCATTGCCGGTAATTGGGGTGCCCGCCGGTTGTAAAATCCACTCTTCGGTTTATGCGGTCACCCCGGCACATGCGGGGGAGTTGCTGAGTTTAATTATTAAGGGCCGGGCGCTGGCGTTAACCGAAGCCTCGGTAATGGATATCGATGAAGATGCGTTTCGTGAAGACCGGGTGAAGGCGAAGTTGCACGGCTATTTAAATGTACCCGCCGAAAACCAGTTTATGCAGAATATGAAAGAGGGCGGCATTCGTCACGAAGCCATCACCCTGCAGGATATTGCGGCGTTTATTACTGAAACCATGGAAGAGGATTGCCTGTATTTAATTGGCTCGGGCACCACCCCCAAAGCGATACTGGATGAACTGCAATTGCCGGCGACATTACTTGGTATAGATGCGCTAAAAGCACATGCGTTAGTTGAGGGTGATGTTAGCGAAAAACAAATACTGGCGCTGTTAGAAAAACATCAAAAAGTGCGTTTAATTATTACTATAATTGGTGGGCAGGGGCATGTGTTCGGGCGCGGGAATCAGCAAATTAGCCCTGAGGTTATCAGGCGTATTGGGATGGAAAATATTGTTATTATTTCGACGCCGGAAAAAATACATTCATTGAACGGGCAGCCGATGCGGGTGGATACCGGGGATGAAGTATTAAATAAATCACTGTATGGCATGGTGGCGGTGGTGACCGGGTATGATGAGAAAATACTTTATCGGATTGGGTGAGTTGAGAAAAATAACAGAAAAAGAAAACGCGAATGCACGCAAATAAACGCGAATGTGCGCAAATAAAAAATAGCTATATTAACTGTCGTCCCCGAATGCCCATGTTTATATGTGGGTCGGGGATTCAGTGACATTAGGTGACTTAGGACGCTAGATTCCCGATACAGGCATTCGGGAATGACGGGGTGAGTAAATTGAGAATAGATGAATAAAACGCTTACAGTTATATTGATATTTGTATTTTCAGTGGCAATTACCATTGTTCTGTCATTCGTCACCATTGCGGCATTATGCAGCGGCCATGATTCACCGGCGTTGTGTAATGTGCATGAAACATATATTTTGAAATATGCTGCGGTGATTTTTGTTATTGTGATGTCAGTTATTTTGTATGTGAAATTTAAGGCTAAATAAACAGGAAACAAAACGAACGATGTAAAGCTCAC
>CAZHEA010000130.1:1240-4313 GCA_964531165.1 uncultured Thiotrichaceae bacterium | reverse complement strand
AGAAAAGATAACAGAAAAAGAAAGCACGAATGAACGCAAATGTACGCAAATAAAAAATAATTATTTAAACAGTCATCCCCGAATGCCCATGTTTATGTGTGGGTCGGGGATCCAGTGACTTTCGGTACGTTAGGATGCTGGATTTCCGTTGGGTGAGTAATTTAAAAGATTTTCACATGATAAAAGTCTGACTTCGTCATACCTGCGTAGACAGGTATCCAGTGTCTGTCAGTTGTTCAAAGTCACTGGATTCCTGTCTTCGCAGGAATGACGGGTTGAGTGAGTTTTCTTTTGTTTTTTATCATCGGTTATAAGCATGAACTGGTTTTTGATTATTTGTAGAAAGGCTGACAGTGATTAATATATCTAATAAACAGGAAACAAAATGAACGACGAAAAATTCAACTTTGATTTAATGGATTTTATTGGTTTATCACCGACACCCTTCCACGCGGTTGAGGGCATGATTTATAAATTAGAGTGTGCGGGTTATCAGCGCATATTTGAAGCCGATATCTGGCAATTGAAAGAAAAGCAGGGTTATTATGTTACCCGTAACGACTCTTCTATTATTGCATTTAAGTTAGGCGATGATCCGGTTGTTAACGGTATTAATATGGTGGGGGCGCATACCGATAGCCCTTGCCTGAAAGTAAAACCCGAGCCGGATATTTTGAAAAAAGGTTATTACCAGCTGGGCGTAGAAGTTTATGGCGGGGCGTTATTAAACCCGTGGTTTGACCGGGACTTATCACTGGCGGGTCGGGTTAATTATTTAAATGAAAATAATGAACTGGAAAGCACATTAATTAATTTTGAAGATGCCATCGCGATCATTCCCAGTCTGGCGATTCATTTAGATCGTGAAGCCAATAAAGACCGCACTATTAATGCGCAAACCGATATTCCACCGGTGTTATTAAAACTACCGTTGTCTGAGAAAAAAAATAAACCGTCGTTTAAAGAAATTTTATTACACAAAATACAGGATGAAACCGGTGCGGTGGAAGTGCTGGATTATGAACTCAGTTTTTATGATGTTCAGCAACCGGCGTATGTCGGCCTGCATCAGGATTTTATTGCCAGTGCGCGCTTAGATAATTTACTCAGTTGTTATGTAGGGTTAATGGCGATGACTGAAACCAGTAACGCCGGCAGTAAGTTGTTAGTGTGTACCGATCACGAAGAAGTCGGTAGTGCATCCGCCTGTGGTGCGCAGGGGCCGTTTTTACAAAGCGTGCTAGCGCGTATTGCCGGTAGCCATGAAAACACGGTGCGAATGATTGATAAATCGATGATGATTTCTGCGGATAATGCCCATGCATTGCATCCGAATTTTGCTGATAAACACGATGGTAACCACGGCCCGGAAATTAATATGGGGCCGGTAATTAAAACTAATGCCAACCAGCGATATGCAACCAATAGTGATACCAGTGCTATATTTAAACAACTGTGCAAAAAAGCCGATGTGCCGGTACAGTCGTTTGTGGTGCGTTCGGATATGGCCTGTGGCAGTACCATTGGGCCGATTACCGCGAGTGAAACCGGCGTGAAAACACTGGATGTGGGTGTGCCGACATTTGCCATGCATTCAATCAGGGAACTTGCGGGGCGTTGGGATGCCTACTATCTGTTTAGGGTGTTGAAAGAGTTTTATCAATAGCTTTTCCGGCTTATTATGCCGGCTTATTATGCCCGGGGATGGACCTCGCTTTTTGAGCTCCGTCCCTTTGCTGCCATCAAGAGTTGAGTGGAGTCGTTACTACTTTGCCAGTTTGATCGAAATTACCATAGGGGTCGGAGCCCAAAAAAGCGGGGTCCGACCCCGGGCAGAGTAGACCTGCAAAATAAACCCGAACAAAGCAATAACATTACACACTAACATAAAGGAAAAAAATTGAATAAACCCTACGCCGGATCCTGTGAACAAAATCAGCAGGTTATTTTAGATGTTTTAAAAACACTGTTTTTAGATGCGGGTGATGTGCTGGAAATTGGCAGTGGAACCGGTCAACATGCGGTATTTTTTACTGAGCATTTAGCAGATTTAAACTGGCAGCCCAGTGATTTAGCAGCCGAGCATGCGGGTATGAAGATGTGGTTTGCAGAGGTTGAGCATGATCGGATTCAAGCACCATTGGTTTTAGATGTGGATATGCCGAAGTGGGATGTTGATGAAAAAGATTATGTTTTTACTGCCAATACCACGCATATTATTTCTGCCGAACAAGCGCAAAAAATGTTTAAACATATAGGTGAGTGTTTAGTTGCGGGTGGTTTGTTTGCACAATATGGCCCGTTTAATTATAACGGTGCATACACATCCGAGAGTAATGCGAATTTTGATGTGTGGCTAAAGCAACGTAACCCGCTAAGTTGTATTAAAGATTTTGAAGCCATTGAACAGCTGGCGGCGGATAATAATATGCAGTTATTTAAGGATATTGAAATGCCGGCGAATAACCGAATACTGGTCTGGCAAAAAAAGTGATATGGAAATAAACCGTAAGCTACAGATTTTTTATATTACGTCGGTTTTCAGCATGATATTTGCGGTGCTGGGTTTTGGTTATAACGCCTGGCGTATGGAAATTACGGAAGATAATAGCAATATTCGTACCGCGGCGTTTGAAGTGCTGACCGAATTGTCTGAAATGCAGCAGATGATTTATGCGGCGCACTACGATAAAGATTTGCAGGAGGGCAGTCCCAGAAAAATCTGGGTTAAAGTCGGCTTGATTGTTGACTTAAGTGGCCTGATTTCTGCGCAGGTTGAAACAGAGGCAATGCAGTTGGAAAGTGTCTGGAGTGAAAGCTGGCAGCAATTAAACAGTGATGAAACGAAAGCGCTGGCGCTGGTGTCTCAGATTGATAGTGTGCGTAATGAAATAAAAATGACGTTAAAAAATTTGCAGTAAATTTTTGTTTGATAGTTTCAATAACAGGGGTCGAGTTAGGGCAGGAGGGAAGGGATCGGAGTCGATTTCAGGGGTCGGAGTCAAATTTGAAATGATTTGCAAATCAATCCTGAGAGAGTGTAAATTCAAATTTGACTCCGACCCCAAATGAC
>CAZHEA010000130.1:0-1140 GCA_964531165.1 uncultured Thiotrichaceae bacterium | reverse complement strand
CTTTATGTATTACGTTTCATTAAATATTTTTTTGGCAATAATCATTCCAGGGCAAATACCGGTTGCGGCGGCAAAAAAGAAAAATCCGGGTATGGTATACATAAACCAGTGAACATTATTAAAGCCACTTAACCAGATGGCGATTGAAGTAAGTATGGCGACATTTAAAAAGAAAAAACGTACTGCTTTGCTTGCTTTGAACATATTTATATCCTTGTTTTATTATTTAGTAGGGTTTGGCAAAAACATAACATCAGGGGTCGGAGTCAAATTTGAAATGCATTGCAAATCAACCCCGAGAGAGTGTGAATTCAAATTTGACTCCGACCCCGTTTCTGAAGAGACCCGGTTCCTTTAAATAAACAACGTCACATCTGATTTTGCTGCGGTGGGTAAAAAACTCGCCGCGCCCACCCATTCCTCTACTTCATCCATAAAGTCACTTTGATTGTGCCCGAACATATCCACCGTCATCTGGCAGGCGAGCATTTTTACATCGGCTTCCAGACATAAACTGCGCAGTTCTTCGATGCTGGCAATACCTTTTACTTCGGTGGTTTTTTTCATCATCGCGGTGGCCATAGATTCAAACCCTGGCAAATTGCCCATAATGGCATTGGGAATATTCATATTGATATTTTTCAGCCACTCCGGACCCACCGGCATTTTCATCGGCATGGCCGGGTTACCCATGGGGCTGACGCTGAGTTTCAGGTCTTTTTTGAGCAGGTCTAATCCGTAGAAGGTGAAAAACATCGACACATCCCAGCCAAGGGCAGCGGCGGTGGAGGCCAGAATAAACGGCGGATAGGCCCAGTCCATCGTACCTTTGGTGGCAATTATGCTCATTGAGGGGACATGGTCGGCTTCTTCCTTTTGGCGTTTTTCTTCAAATCGCTTATCAAACCATTGGTTGAGTTCATCCTCAGACATGCTGATTAATTCATCACTGTTTTTAACTTGTGCTGTGTTTGCGCTCATTTTGTTGCTCCTCGGATGCATTGCATACCGGCGGGTTAGTGGATCTATTCTTGTTTTTCAGGCGAGTAACTGGCTTGCCATATAAAATAAGATAGTTGTCTGACTTTTAAATGTCAACAAAATTCAATCAGAATATTAGGGTTTGCTGTTTGATTGGGG
>CAZHEA010000129.1:0-6391 GCA_964531165.1 uncultured Thiotrichaceae bacterium | reverse complement strand
CAGAAAATAGCCGATGATGAGAGAAATGCCAACCGCAACCCGCCAGACGCGCTCAGACTCTAAATTAAATTTTGAATTTTCAACCAGTGCGGCATCAATATACTCATAGTCCTGCTTCAATAGCTGCTTGCGAGCTTTTGCGACAACCATAGGCAGTCGAAAATTAGTTATTGCTTCGACAAACAACAACGTAATCAGGCCGTACAGGGCATAATTTATTTCGAAATATAAGACCACTAATAGTATAAAACCAATCAGTGTCCGGTATGTTCTATCAGACATAACTTTATCCTGGGCCAAAACGCAATGTTTATACGCATCAACATCTACGACTTACTGATTTAGTCCAATCAATTCAACAAGTTATTTACTTAGACTGTTAAACTACCCTGTAATATCATTTTCAATTGCTATTAACATTTATTACTGAATTATGTTTAATATTAGCACTTCATAGAAATTTAAATTTTAAAACCTGACTTTCTAGAGACTTTTGTATTTTATTAAAAACTAAATCCACGTCCTAAGGTGAGGAACCGGTTAAAAGCCATGCATTTAAAATCGCTGTCATCCTCGAATGCCTGTGTCGGGGATCCAGTGTCTTTGTACACTATGAGCATCTCTATTAATTGCACGCCTCTGTGTCTCACCCGCATTTACAAAACAAAGCTTTCTATGCGCAAACGTTCACGGTTTAACTGCAACCATTGCAGAGCAATCAGGGGGATCGCTGCACAGATTTTTCCAGAGGTCATTAAATCGTGCAACTCATCATAATCAATCACAAAAACCTTTATATCCTCGCCTTCATTGTCGACGCCGTGAATTCCCGTTGCCTGGTCACTGTCAACCAGAGCACACATGATATGTATCTTTTCCGAACAGCCACCTGGGCTGGAATAAAAACTATGTACTGCTTCAAAACTATGTACCGTGAGACCCGACTCTTCCAGACACTCACGGCGTGCCACGTCTGTAATGGTCTCATTCTCTTCAACCATACCGGCAACAATTTCTACCAGCCACGGGCCATTATCATCGTCAATAGCCCCCACCCGAAACTGCTCCAGCAAAACAATTTTATCTTTAGACGGGTCATACATTAATACTGCCACCGCATCGCCACGATGAAAAAGTTCACGCTTCACTTCAACATTTCCACCCTCATAGGTTTCATGCTGAATATGACACAAGTCGACTTTAAAGAAGCCTTCGTACTTTGGCTCAGACTTAAGTAATTTCCATTTCATATATTTTTACCCGTAATATGAATTACTGATACTATAGAAAAATTATGATCACGCAACTACACAATCTCATTGGCAAAGAAATCATCCACGACAATAAGCCCTGTGTTCTTATCGAAGTGATTGATGACGGCCCGTTACTAGTTTTTCAATGTCAAAGCCAGAAACAGATTCAACATGACCAGCATGGAAATGCCAGTCGCAGATTACTACCGACTTTTACCATCAACTGCCTCAATGAACAGCGCTCAGATTTACATCCAGCGCTGAAAGAACTACTGGATGAAACACAACAAAAAAGTTTGTTAGCACAGTTAAATTAAATACGCTCAACACATGCATGTACCAGTGCCGGCCCCTGATAAATAAAGCCGGTATAGATCTGCACCAGACTCGCACCCAGTTGAATTTTGTTTTCAGCGTCTTCGGCACTACTGATCCCACCCACCGCAATCACCGGAATTTTTTTATGTAAATGCGCTGCCATTACCTGCAAACTATGATCAGCTTTAGCCTTAAGCGGCATACCGCTTAAACCGCCCTGCTGATCACCATCCGTCAAGCCCTCTACACCATCACGGGATAATGTGGTATTACTGACAATCACACCATCTATCGCATATTCAATAAAAGTCTTTGCCAGTGACTCAATAGCATCATCATCCATATCCGGCGCGACTTTCACAACCAGTGGAACATAACGGTCCTGTTGCTGAGTCAACTCCCTTTGCTTAAATTTTAAATCACGTAATAAATTATTTAATGACTCACCAAACTGTAAATCACGCAGCCCTGGTGTATTCGGCGATGAAATATTTATCGTAATATAATCCGCATGGGCGTAGACTTTTTCAAGGCAAATTAAATAATCGTTAGCCGCATTTTCTTCTGAAGTATTTTTGTTTTTTCCAATATTAATACCTAGCACACCTTTAAATTCCGAGCGCTTAACATTCTCTAATAAATTATCGACACCCTTATTATTAAAGCCCAACCGGTTAATAATCGCCTGCGCGGCAACCAGCCTGAATAAACGGGGCTTATCATTTCCCGTCTGCGGCAGTGGTGTAACGGTACCAATTTCAACAAAGCCGAAACCACAGGCAGATAAAGCCTGGAAGCATTCACCGTCTTTGTCCAGCCCTGCAGCCAGTCCAACCCGGTTAGGGAAGCTAATTCCCATAACATTAACCGGTTTTAGTTTACTTTTACCAAATAAAAATCCGATTAAATTAAATTTATATGCATAGTTTAAACTTTTCAGAGACAACTCATGAGCAGTCTCCGGATTAAACATAAATAAAATCTTTCTTACTAAACCGTACGGCACTAATGCCATAATTGCTGACCCTCCAAAACAGGTATTATCATTTATTATAACCACGACCTAAAAACGCAGATACTGTTAAACATTAAAAAACTAAATCGCTTCAAAGTACTCAACAATTAGCTGTGGTGTTTTTTTATTTCTAAACTCATTTACATCCAGGCGGTATGCAGCATGTATATAACCATCACCATCCTGCAATAGCTCTGCTGGCGCATTAAATGCAATCGCCGATATCGGTTGTTCCGCATCCGCTGATTGCAACTCCATTTTTAAATGTTTTTCACCAACCACGCGCCAGTCGATCACTTCAAAATCGCCATCAAAGGTTGGCTCTAAAAAACACTGTCCCCAGGGACCGGCATTTCTAATGGACTCTGCAAGCACTAAACCAAAATCATCACCTGTCAGCTCGCCGTCTGATTCAATTACACCCTGTAGCGCATCATCATCAAGCTGTTTCTGTACTTGCAAATTAAACGCAGTTTCAAATTTTTCAAAGTCGGCTTTATCTATACTCATACCCGCTGCCATTGCATGACCGCCAAACTTGATTAATATCCCGGGATACTGAGTCGACACAGACTCCAGCACATCTCTTATGTGTAAACCTTTTATTGAGCGTGCCGAGCCTTTAATAATTGTGCCTTTATCATTTGCAAACACAATAACCGGTCGATTAAATTTTTCTTTAATTCGCGATGCCAGAATTCCAACTACACCCTGATGCCAGTCCGCATTATACAGACACATCCCATAGGGTAATTGCTGCTCGTTCATTGTCTGCTCAAGATGTTGCAGACTCTGCATAGCCTGTTCCTGCATCTGTTGTTCAATTTCACGTCGGTTTTTATTGAGTTGATCTAACTGCTCTGCCATGCCCATTGCCTGATTAGCATCATCGCAAATCAAGCACTCAATCCCCAATGACATATCTTGCAAACGCCCCGCTGCATTTAAGCGCGGCCCGATTGCAAAGCCTAAATCATTAGACACGATTCTATTTATATCACGGCCGGCAATTTTTAGAATTGCTTGAATACCTGCACAGGCTTTTCCACCAAGCATACGCTTTAAACCCTGCGATACTAAAATGCGATTATTTTCATCCAGTGGTACAACATCGGCAACCGTACCCAGCGCTACCAGATCCAGCAGTTGCCCGAGGTTCGGTTCGCGAATTTCGTCATGAAAATAGGTGGTGTTACGCAACTCAGCTCTAACCGCCAGCATCACATAAAAAATAACCCCGACACCCGCCAGATTTTTAGATGGAAAATCACAACCGGGCTGATTCGGGTTTACAATAGCATTGGCATTGGGCAATTCTTTGCCAGCCAGATGATGATCCGTCACCAGCACATTAATCCCCGCATCACGTGCTGCTTGCACACCTTTAATGCTGGAAATACCATTATCTACCGTAATCAGTAAATCGGGTTTTTCTTTACAGGCTACCGCTACAATCTCCGGACTCAGACCATAACCAAAATCAAAACGATTCGGCACCAGATAGGAAACCCCGGTATGCCCGAACATTTTTAATGCCCGAATACATAGCGCCGTACTGGTTGCACCGTCTGCATCAAAATCACCCACTATTAAAATTTTCAGCTGATTTTTAATAGCGTTAACAATCAATGCAACCGCCGAGTCTATGCCCTTTAGTTTGTCAAAGCTCATTAGCTTAGCTAACGAATATTCAATTTCTGCAGGCGAGTGTATGTTTCGATTACTCAACACTTTTTGCATAATCGGGTGTAAATCAGATTGGCGTAGCGAATCGGATATATCACTGGAAATTCGTTTTATTTTTTTTGTTTGCATTTTTTCCTTTGAATCGCCGATGATTCAAAATTAAGATTCTATAAAATACTGCCTTGAACTGTTAACTTAAAAACTCTCGTCATCCCTGCGCGTCTCTAACTGCGATCCAGTGGCTTTAATTTTTTAATCAACCAATATGCACTCACTAATCAGCCGTTTGTTTTTCCAGAATTTCAATAAATCCATACGATTAATTTTAAACGATTGACCATCACACGGGTAGAAACATATCTCGTCAATTTTTTTTGTCATCAATAATTGAATAATTGCGGGTAGCTCGGTTATACAAAAAACCTCTAACGTTTCAACCCATGCATCAATATCTGCATAACAAACTGATTTATATAATGAATCAATCACCAGCACAGCCGGTGCACTTATATTTTCAAAATCACTCACAGGCAGGTTAGCAACGCCTGATTGAACCGCTAAAGCATTAGCAACAACATCATCTGAAAAAAGCTGATTGACAGGTAAACTTTCAACACTATTAGAATTTGCGCTTATATCCCACAACCATAACCCATTAATGCTCAGCTCACCGCTGGCTTCCCGTTGTAAATTAACAGCATGTTGAAAAAACAACATCTGCGCTTCATTTAGAATTTTTCGCCACCATAAAGCATCCTTAGCAGAAGCGCTATCCTCTGGCATAAAGTGTTTTATATCACGCCCTAACGCATAATCTAATGCAGTAAAAGTTAATGCTAGTGGACGACTGCTTTTTAAATACCAACGGTGCTGCGCTGTAAAATGCAAACTCAGATCATCTTCAGCAAAGTGTTGATTGAAGCTATCGACTAACTGAGCTGCTTCTTCATATGTCGGTAATAGCAAATCCGCACCCATTAACAGCGCATGGTCCGACTCTGCCTTGAAATGCACTGGATCAGCGCGGTAGAAAAAACCTTCAGCAATATCAATGCCATCAATATCCGCCGTTAGCTGACATAACGATAATTCACATTGCGGATGAATTAGATGAGTCAGAGTGTCAAAGTAATTAGTTGCACTTAGTGCCGATAATCTTGCTCGAGAAAAAACTTTATTAAGCAGATTGAACTCAGACTGGTTTAACTGTTGTTGAACATAATCGGGTAAAGCGTCTGAAAATGGCCCCAGCAACCCGGGCACAACAAGATGTAATTGGGTCATAAGTTTTAAACTTTCTGCTGACTACGCTGCCGCAACGCTTCAAACAGACACACACCCGTTGCCACTGATACATTTAAACTTTCAACCTGCCCCAACATGGGCATTTTCACCAATTGGTCACAACTCTCACGGGTTAAACGACGCATGCCTTTTTCTTCTGCGCCCATTATTAGTGCCAGCTTGCCGGTTAACTTTATATCATACAAAATATTTTCCGCTTCACCCGCCGTGCCCACAATCCAGATTTCATTTTCATTAAGCTGCTTTAAGGTACGTGCAAGATTGGTTACCTGAAAAAAAGGCACACTTTCTGCTGCACCACAGGCCACTTTTCGAACAACGGGAGTGAGGCCGGCGGCCCTGTCTTTTGGTACTATTACCGCATCGACACCTGCTGCATCAGCGGTGCGTAAACAGGCACCCAGATTATGTGGATCGGTAACGCCATCTAATATCAGTAAAAAAACATTGTCTTTTTCCAGTATATCCTCAAGCGAATGACCGATTATTTTCGCCGATGATTTATAACGGATTGCCACTCCCTGGGTTTTATGACTATCGGCCTGTTTCTGTAGATCCGTTTTTTTAAGATATTCAACCGAGATACCCTGGGACTCTGCATAACTGATTAACTGAGTAATACGTTTATCATGGCGATTTTTTTCGACCATTAACTGCAAAATATTTATCGGATCATTTCGAATAATCGACTCGACCGAATGAAAACCAAAAATAATTTCTGACTGCATAATTAATAAGTGTGACTGATTGTAGTTAGAGTGATGTAGTTAGGGTGACTATAATTAGGCCGCTTTAATTAGGTCGCTTTAATTAG
>CAZHEA010000128.1:4156-6420 GCA_964531165.1 uncultured Thiotrichaceae bacterium | reverse complement strand
GCCTGGATTAAAATACGAGCAAGATGGCGGGCCTAATATACTGAATATTATGGATACGTTAAATGGGTCTATCCAGCCACAAGATGATCGTTATCAATTTATGAAAACACTTTTTATATTTTGGTTACTTGGAGCAACAGATGGACATGCAAAAAACTTCAGTGTGTTTTTAAAGCCATTAGGTCGATATCAACTAACGCCGATATATGATGTATTATCGGTATATCCCCTAATTGAAAAAAGGCAACTCGAATTAAAAAAAACAAGAATGGCAATGGCACTTCACAGTAAAAACACACACTATCAATGGCATACCATCCAACATAGACATTGGTTATCACAAGCTGAGAAAGTACGGTTTCCTAAAGCATTAATGTCTCAAATAATTAATGAAGTTTGTTGTACATTAGACGATGTGATAAGCCATGTAACCAGTGAGTTACCGACTGATTTTCCAGCTGATATTTCGAACTCCATTTTTAAAAATATGAAAAAAGCAAAACATAAATGCTGCATCAATTCTTTCTAAATTGCAGCCCAGTGGTGAAGTAAGCTAAATATGGTGTAGTTTATCTATGCACAACTTTTTAAGAAAATCACTTAACAATCTAAAAAGTAGAAATTTACTTTCTGAGCTAAAGGAGTTTGGTGGATGCTTTACTCGCTGCATTACAATGTCCCTAATTAAACACGATTATAAAGTGAGTAATGACAACCCCATTGAGGCAGACAATGGCAATAGAGTGGCACCTTGTTAACAACAAGCCTAAATATATGATATTCAGGCTATCATGGGGAACTGAAAACGAGCCATTTAAGATGCGCCAGTACCTGGTTGTAAACTTAATGACTGATAATGATATTTGTCCGCTTGCAACTATTGATGTTAAAAATAATATAACAGACAAATAAAAAAGCCAGAGATTTAATATTAAATAGTTTTATACAGACAACATCCTCCCCAACATGCATTGTTGCTCTGTAATATTAGCTGCAATTTAATATTTTCGATCATTTAAATATCATCGTGATATGACGAAGCGATAGATTAAGACATGAACTGAGATCAGACTGGAACACATCCATTTTTTCTCAGGCAGAAATTGCAGGCCACTGGATACCCGCCAGAAGCATGCGGGTATGACGGACAGGCATAAAGTACGTACACATGCCCAGATGCACCCTAACAGCAAACTAAAAAGCATTAAGCTTGAAAGTAAGAAAGTGGGAAACAAGTGAACACAACGATATCTAATTTGATTATGAAACCATTACAGAAGCTGATTGTTTGCTCTATCATTTTTCCAATACCTGGAATCGCCTTAAGTGCGGCACCCGATATTAATGCGGGTTTAGTTTACTTAAGCGTTGTTGCTACTGAAATAGAAAGCATTGACGCAATTAAACAATACCCGGCTTTAAGTAAACAGTTTAAAGACCTGAAAGTCATCAGCAGCAGTGATTGCAGAAATTTAAAACCTGATCTGATTTTATATGTTTCCAAAATATCCAGTGATAAGCAGGTTACTAAAAAAGCCTTAAAGTTGGCAAAAACACTTATACCTGACGCTTATTTTAAAAAGTGCAATGTAAAAGAAAACTCCTTATTAAGTAGCCATTATGCACTGATTCATTCTTCTATCTTTAACCTGCCAGACGATACAATCAACTGGTCATTTGATGATATGAAATCACAACTGCTACCTTTTAATAAAAGCATTTCATTTTTAATTGAAAAACGCCTTAATATCGGCAAGAGTGTTGATGCTAATGGTGAAGCTGAAGGCAGGCAATCTGCTATCTATTTAATTAATAAAAAATCAGCTAACAAACATCTTATAACTGAACAATGCTGGGATTTTTTAGCAACTGACCAGAATAAACAATTAATCGCTTTTCAATGCATGACAGGTATAGCCGCTAATCATTATATACACACTGTCTATATTTATAACACGAAGACAAACAGCATCGTTTTTAACAAACCATATTGCCAGCAGGCAAAATTTATAAACAGTACGCTAGTTACCTGCTCCGAAGAGTCTGTTGATGAGATGGGTGAGCTTAAGCTTTTACCTGTTAATCTGCCGATAAATTAGCTTAATATTCCCGGCACTATTATAAATAAGCCTATATGAGCTTTATATTTCTGATATCCCATAGCTTGAACTCAAATATAAACCATACACCTGCATATCCGGCACGGGCACATTAAAGAGCCTGAATAGAAACAGCGGATACTCAATTGAGCTGTCTGTAGAAGT
>CAZHEA010000128.1:0-4056 GCA_964531165.1 uncultured Thiotrichaceae bacterium | reverse complement strand
AAGCAATTTGAGCACTTTTCAAACTTCATATTCGAAAACAGGCTTAAGACACTGTTTGTTATCTTTGCCCTGATCATTGGCCTTGCCAGCAACCTGCCAAACATCACATTTGACACCTCGACTGAAGGTTTTCTCTACAAAGATGATCCGCAGATACTGGCATACAATGATTTCAGGAATCAGTTTGGCCGGGATGAAAAGATTATAATTGCCCTGAAAACATCAGATAAATCGAAAGATGTCTTTGACCGCGCATTTCTGAACACCTTATTTGCACTGCATAATGAAATAGAGAATAACGCGCCTTATATCAAAGACGTTAGCTCCCTGAAAAATGCCCGCAAAACAACCGGAAACGAAGAAGAGCTGGTTGTTGAAGATTTATTTGAAGATGGCATTCCGGAATCAGATGAGGCACTGGAAAAAATTAAACAGTTCACCCTCGCCAACCCCATCTATGAAAACCTTTACCTCAGCGAAGATGCAACCTTTACAACCATTATGATAACCACCCAAACCTACACTTCAATAGGCGTAGAAGCACAAACCGAAAGTGAGATGCTGGATAGTGGCTTTGATGACGAAATGGATATCAGCGGTTTTAGTGATGGAGAATCCGCAAACAATCCAGGCATTAAAGATCGTGATTTTATTAATGTGCTGGAGACCAATGAACTGATTGGGGTTATCGAAAAAATACTCAGCAAGTACGAAAGTGATGATTTAAAAATATATATCGCTGGCTCACCTATCGTCACTAAAAATCTTCAGGCGTCATTGATTAGCGATATGTCGACTTTTATTCTGTATGTGATTATTACCATCGCGCTGTTGTTACTGGTGATGTTCAAACGTATCAGTGGCATTTTGTTACCCCTGTTTGTTGTTGTGCTAACACTGCTTTCCACCGTTGGATCTATGTCACTGGCCGGCGCACCCATCACCGCCATGACACAAATTTTGCCGTCACTGCTACTGGCGGTTGGCGTCGGTGCTTCGGTTCATCTGCTGGCCATTTTTTATAAAAAGTACGATCAAATTAAAGATAAAAAAGCAGCCATGGCTTATGCCCTCGGGCATTCGGGTCTGGCGATATTTATGACGTCATTAACCACCGCTGCTTCCCTGGCATCTTTTTCATTTTCAGATATTGCGCCGGTTGCTAACCTGGGTATCTTTTCTGCGCTGGGCGTCAGCTTTCAGTTGATGTTAACACTGATTTTTCTGCCTGCGCTTATTGCGTTACTGCCGGTAAAAACCCTGCAACATGCGGATGATGAAAAACCAATGCTGCTAGACAGACTGGTGCACGGCCTCGGTGTTTTTTCAATTACCTACCCGAAATCCATCGTTAGCGTTGCGATGGTGGTTATCCTGATATCCGGCGCGCTGGCATCATCGATGCAATTTTCGCATAATCCACTGCACTGGTTTGCCGCTGATAACGAAGTGCGTATCAACACAGAAATTATTGATAAAGAGTTAAAAGGTTCAATCACAATCGAAGTCATACTCGACACCGGTACAGAAAACGGTGTTTACGAACCCGCATTTCTCAACACTATTGATAAAGTCACTGAAACAATTTACACCTATCGCGGTGAAAATTATTTCATTGGAAAAATTGTCTCCATCAATGATGTTATTAAAGAAATAAACAAAGCGCTTAATGAAAATCAGGACAGCGAATACCGTATTCCGCAGGATAAAGATTTAATCGCACAGGAGTTTTTACTGTTTGAAAATAGCGGCAGCGATGATCTGGAGGATATAGTCGATTCGCAGTTTTCAAAAACGCGTTTATCCATTAAAGCCCCCTGGGTTGATTCCATTGAATATGTTGATCTAATGGATGAGCTCGATATTATGCTGAACGATGCATTTCAAGGTACCGCATCGGTTACCATCACCGGCACCCTGCCCATACTGTCTGACACCATTACGAAATCAATTAAAAGCAGTATCGAAAGTTATATTATTGCCTTCGGTGTTATTGCACTTCTGATGATTATATTGTTAGGTAATTTGAAATTCGGCCTGCTCAGCATGTTCCCGAACCTGACACCCATTATGATTGGTGTTGCGATAATGGTGGTGCTTGATATGCCACTGGATATGTTCACTATTTTAATTGGTGCTATTGCTATCGGAATGGTGGTAGATGACACCGTGCACTTTATGCATAATTTCAATCGCTACTATTCACAAACCGGCGATGTGGATGAAGCGGTGTTACTCACTATAAACTCAACCGGACGCGCCATATTCATTACATCCATTGTACTGAGCTCCGGTTTTTTTGTTTTCATGTTTGCCAGCATGACCAACCTTTATAACTTTGGCCTGATTACCGGCTCCATCGTATTGTTCGCGATGCTGGCAGACCTGATATTAATCGGCGCCATGATGAAACTGGTTCTCAACCCCAAAAAAATAAACACATTATAAAAATACGCTATGACAAAACTAAAAACATCACAAAAGATTTTAGACTGTGCCGCCAGCATGTTTGCAGAACATGGTTATGCGGGCACCATAATGGATGAGCTTGCTGAGAAGTGCCGGGTAAACAAAGCCAGCATTTATTACCACCATAAAGATAAAGCGACCCTTTATGACAACACCCTGACCGCACTTTTTACGCCAATCGCAGATACCGTCATTAGCGCGGTTGAGGCAGAAGATGAACCACTTAAAAAACTTGAATCTCATATATATGCCTTTGCTCAGGCCAGTGCTGACAACCATTATTTTTCAGCCATACTGATGCGCGAGATGGCTTCCAGCGGAGCCAATATGCCGGACCGTGCCCGGAAACAGATGCAGCGCATTTTGTTTACCCTTAATAAATTACTGCAGCTGGGTGAATCACAGAAAACATTCAAACCGGCTAATCCGCTGATTATTCATTTTATGATACTCGGCACCATTAATCTTTTTATTACCACTATGCCATTACGACAATCTCTACCCAAAAATGACGACTGCAATCAACTTAAAAACATGGATATAAAGTCAACTGCTGCACAAATATTTAAAACTATTTCTGAATCTTTATTAATAAAATAATATCAACCAGTGAGATACATTATGAGAACAAAAAAATTACTGTCTGTATTTTTTACACTACTACCACTGAGTTTATTTTCATTGTCGGTTAACGCAATTACGGCAGACGAAATTGCCAAACGGGTAGATGAGCGCGATGTAGGTGACAAATCGGTAATGACCATGGAAATGATTTTAATCGATAAGCACAACAACCCGCGTGTGCGTAAAATGCAAAACTATTCTATGGATAAAGGTAATGATATCCAGACTGTCATTTTCTTTTTATCCCCCGCCGATGTTAGAAACACGGCATTTTTAACCTATGATTATGATCACTCAGATAAAGATGATGACCAGTGGCTTTACCTGCCGGCACTGAAAAAAACCAAACGCATTGCATCAAGCGATAAGAGCAGCTCGTTTATGGGCTCTGATTTCACCTATTCCGATATGACATCACGGGATGTATCAGACTATACCTATCGCATTGCCAAAGAAACCGAAGTTCGCGGTGAGAAAGTATGGGTAATGGAAAGCATCCCGAAAACCCAGAAAGTCATTGATGAAACCGGCTACACCAAATCGTATATGTTTGTCCGACAGGATAACTATGTGGTGGTGCGGGCATTGCATATTCTGCAGGGCAAAGGTAAGAAAAAATATCTCGATGTGAAAAAACTTGAAAAGATTGATGGCATCTGGGTCGCCACCGAAATCGAAATGAAAACCACGCAGGATAAAAGCACCCTGCACCGTACTGTTTTAAAACTGGGTAATGTTAAATTTAATCAGGATTTAGATGAATCTTTCTTTACCGTAAGACGCATCGAAAAAGGCCTCTAGCCCATGACGCGTAACAACAGCATTTTCATATTTAACATTGTAAGCGGCCTGCTCCTTATTATGTTTTCCACCAGCTTACTGGCAAATGAGCTGGACGAGGCCATGAGTGGATTTGAAGAATTTGATAAAGTCACAGGCAGCGATGTAAAAAAAACGACAGAA
>CAZHEA010000127.1:0-6526 GCA_964531165.1 uncultured Thiotrichaceae bacterium | reverse complement strand
AAACTGTCATCAGATACATGAATGATCTCACTCACAGTGTTTAACCTCCGGGTTGGGATTTTCCCCGGCCATTTGTATTTCTTGAATATTACAGACCAAGTTTAAATACAGGACTGGCGGGTAGTTTGTAATTGGTTTCAGTAGAAACCATATTAGCTAAATTTACAGATTTGTACAGTCAGGCCGCATACTATATGCTTAGGCAATGAGCACACATCTAACTGATCAAAGATTTGATCAATATAAATTACCTGAGACACTTCTGCAAGGATTGAATCAGGCGGGTTTTCAACTTTGCACACCAATTCAAGCGGATAGTATTCCGATTTTACTGGATGGACACGATGTAGCTGGTGAAGCACAAACCGGCACCGGCAAAACCATTGCGTTTCTAATAGGTGTTTACAATAAGCTACTCACCGTACCTGCAGCAGAACACCGTAAACCCAATCAGCCCCGCGCATTAATTCTCGCGCCCACCCGTGAACTGGCCATACAAATTCATAAAGACGCACAAGTCATCGGTAAAAATACCGGCCTGAAACTGGCCCTGATTTATGGTGGAACCGATTATGATCAGCAAAAGCAATCAATCGCCGACGGCGTTGATATCTTAATTGGCACACCGGGCCGACTGATCGACTTCTTTAAACAACACGTTTATAACCTGAAAATGGTGCAATCACTAGTGCTCGATGAAGCCGACCGAATGTTTGATTTAGGCTTCATTAATGATATACGTTATTTAATCCGCCGCTGTCCCGAGCCTTCACAACGCCTCAGCATGCTATATTCCGCCACGCTTTCATTCCGGGTACAGGAACTGGCCTATGAATTAATGAATGCTCCAAAGCATATTAAAATTCAGTCAGAAAACCGTACTGCGGATAAAATTGTAGAGCGGATTTACTATCCTGCCAACGATGAAAAAATACCATTACTGATTGGCCTGTTACAAAAAGAACAACCCACCCGCAGTATTGTGTTTGTTAATACCAAACGCGTAGCAGACAATATTAATGCCTGGCTAACCGGAAATGACATGCCGCCAGCGATTCTGTCCGGCGATGTGCCACAGAAAAAACGTCAGAGCCTGCTGAAAAAGTTTCAGGATGGTGAATGCACCATTCTGGTGGCGACCGATGTCGCCGCCCGCGGACTGCATATACCTGAAGTCAGCCATGTATTTAATTTTGACCTGCCACAGATGGCCGAAGATTATGTACATCGCATTGGCCGTACGGCACGTGCAGGTGCTTCCGGCACCGCCATCAGTTTTGCCTGTGAAGACTATGCTCACTATCTACCTGAAATTGAAGAATACGTTTCCCACAGCATTCCCAGCGAACCGGTTTCAGGCGAACTGCTGGTAGAACTAAAACCCAAAGCCCATGTTGAACGCTACGGCGGGCAAAATCGCAAACATGGCAGCCGGCCGGGTAATCGCGGCAACAACCGCAACCAGCAAGGCAGCCGCCACCACAACCGCAACCATCAGGGCGGGCATAAGCAACATAATTCGCATCAGGCGAAAAAGGCCACTTCTGACAGTTAATGCCAATACATTTTTTGTCTTTTTCTGATTGCAGTAAATAAATGACTGCAAACATTTGATGATTATCGAATTTGGGCTTTATCTTATTCTAGGTGCAATTGCCGGCATTCTCGCCGGCCTGCTAGGCGTAGGTGGCGGCTTAATTATTGTACCCATGCTAGCGGCTATCTTTATCTGGCTGGGCATGCCTCCCGAAACCATTATGCATCTCGCACTCGGCACTTCGCTGGCGAGTATTTTATTTACATCAATCTCATCGGTATATAGCCACCACAAACATCAGGCCGTGAACTGGGGCCGGGCCTTCAAATTGACACCCGGCATCGTCGTCGGCGCATGGTCCGGCGGATTATTTGCCGGATTACTAAGTAGCGACATTTTAAAGCCCGTATTTGCCGTATTTGAATTACTGGTCGCCGCCTACATGCTCAGCGACATCAAAGCACCAGCACACAACACTCGCCCGTCACTGATAAATTTCAACAGCAGCGGGGGGATTATTGGGTTTATCTCATCGATTGTCGGCATTGGCGGTGGCAGCCTCACCGTACCCTGGCTGATGTGGCATGGCAGCAGCATCCATAAAGCGATCGGCACGTCGGCGGCAGTCGGCTTTTCTATCGCATTCGCAGGTGCATTCAGTTATTTATACTCCGGCTGGAACCACAGCTTATTACCCAACTATTCGGCAGGTTTCATTTATTTGCCCGCCCTGTCCGGCATTGTCATCAGCAGTATTTTTTTTGCACCTCTGGGTGCTGACTGGGCGCATAAGCTGGATGTAAAAAAGCTGAAACGCATATTTGCAGTTTTACTGATTGGACTGGCAGGGTATTTATTTTTTAATTGAAGCTAAAAAGCCTGTCGCAGAGGGCAGGCCACAAACACCTACTTAACCGCTTTACCCACATCTTTTAATGACGGTGCCGGTTTTTTCATTCCTGACTGATAACGCACAGGATAAAGCACCTCGGTGAGCTTAATCAACGCATTGATGTACAACTGATTTTTATATCGATTGCAGTGACGCTGCAACCAGCCCTGCGCGTCTGCAAAACCTGACTCACCTAGTATATTATACGTATTAGGCATAATCACATTAAAGGCAGTTAAATAACCAATGGTCCAGTCAATAAAGTAATCCTGTCGCTCACCGGTTTTCATTGAAGCTAAATAAGCCTTACAACTGTCCCCACCGGCACCGTAAACCGCATATCCACCTTCAAAATCACGCGCCTGCAAATGTGAGCTGGACAGTAACAATAAAATACAGATAACAGTTAGGCGTTTCATATTTCTCTCTTGGAAAATAATGATGATAGTAGTTAAAAGCATAGTCGCAGATCAGACAGAGTTCGAGCTTGATTTAAAATAAAAATCAGACTAGTGTCTAATTATAAATCTAAACCGGTCTGCTCATGCATAAACCCGAACTCAAAATCACTATTCTTAGCGATTATATCTGTCCCTTCTGCTTTATCGGTCACCTGCGCCTGAATGCCCTGCGAGAAATATATGATTTAAAAATCAACTGGTGCTTTATTGAGATTCACCCCGAAACCCCTGTCGAAGGTCATTCTATAAAAATGCTCGACTACAGCGATGAAGTCTGGGATGAAATGTCAAAAAACCTGCTGCAACTTGCTAAGGAAGAAGGCATTACCCTGCATAAACAAACCATCATCACTAACTCCCGTAAGGCATTATTACTCAGCGAAGCGGCTAAACCCCTGGGTGCTGAAATTTTTTATGCCCTGCACGAACAACTCTTTAGCGCCTATTTCCTTGAAGGCAAAAACATTGGCGATGAAACGGTGTTACGTGAGATAGCACGGCAGAATAATATCCCTGAAAACATCATTGATCAGGCATGGAGTGATGAGTTTGCTAATGGCCCCGCAGACTCTGTTCCTGCCAGTCTGCAGGCTTATTTACAATATGCCGGTGCATTACAGGCAAAAAGCGTTCCCAGCTTTATTATCGGTGAGCAGATGTTGAGCGGTGTTGTGACTCATCAAAAATTACTCGATGCCGCAAAAAAGACCTTACCAAAAGCTGAAATAAGCAAAGATCTGAACTAGGCTTAATATTAAATTCAACTTAAAACACCTCATTACTATGGATTTCCCAAATAGCGAATTCTGGAACTACTCAACCCACCTATGGACTCTGCCCGAAGTTGAATCGATTTGCCTGACCTTGCAAAACGACTTCGATGCTAATGTTAATCTACTGCTATATTGCTGCTGGGTAGGCGACAAAAACCTGAGGCTGAATGAAGATGATTTACAGATTCTGCTCGACACCGTTCAGCCCTGGCAAACCATCATTAAACCGCTGCGCGCATCGCGAAAAATGATGCAACAACAGGCAATTGCGATGCCCGCCAATATGAAAGATCAAACCATCACCAATCTGACTGAGATGGAACTGAATGCCGAGCACATGACACAACTGGCACTGGAGAAAGCCCTTAAACCAGAAAACATTGCTGACAGCAATAACTCGTCTACTACCCACGAGAATAGCATTGAATGCTGCCTCAGCAATATAAAGTCTTATCTCAAAACATTGGATGCACTGACTTCAGCAGATGACATCATGCCACAGATTAGTCAGCTGCTAAATGCTATTTTTGCGGATGAAGAAGCGGTGCAGATCGCGATGATGGATATGGCATAAGTCAGTTTGCTTTAACATTAAATCAAACTAACTTATCTTTCCATTCTTCACCGGCCTGACACCATATAAATATTTTTTATTCTTCTTCAATACCCAACATGGCGTCTTTTAGCTCGTCTGTAACCGGCTCTTCACCCAGCCACACTGACAACAACGCCTGATTAAAATCCTTACCCGCTATATTGCCTTTCACTTCGCCTTTGATCGTAACTCGCGTGCCCGTTTGTGGAATGAAATCCAGTAAAACCACGTCACCTTTATGTAAATCAGAGAACATTCCATTAAATTTTTGCAACCGATCATTTAATGCCGAAAACGTTTTATCATCCACATTATCTTCAAAGCCTTCGATCCATGCATCCACCAACTTTTTCTTCTCAACCTCATCATAAAGAAAGTGCATTACAATGCGATTAGCCGTCGATTTTTTTAAAATCTTAGTTGCATCACTCTGCTTTTCCGGTAGATACAGGGCACCCACGTAAATTTTAAAAAAGAACTTGGTTCGAATGCCGGCACCATTTAACACCAGCGACTGAGCTTCTACACTAATCTGCTCACTCAATTTCACATCTGCAA
Source organism: uncultured Thiotrichaceae bacterium (assembly GCA_964531165.1). Taxonomy (GTDB): domain Bacteria; phylum Pseudomonadota; class Gammaproteobacteria; order SZUA-229; family SZUA-229; genus SZUA-229. The sequence continues at coordinate 1,710 of CAZHEA010000127.1, read as the reverse complement.
TTTCGCGTGCAGATACATTTGCATTTAGCATCATGAGCAACACAACACCGGATAAAAGCACAAGTAAACGAACTAATTTTTTCATGAGTGAACACCCTGTTATTTAATTTAAAATCACTATACTCTAGCCTGAATTAAATTCAAATTCAGGCCAATACAATGGCTCATTAATAGTTTTTCGAAGCCACTTATCGAAATACCATAGCTGTACGGCTTTTTATATGGTATAAATTTATCAACCTTCTATTAAGTCAGTAATAACAGACCTAAGTATCGCTTATTAAGTATCGCTTATTTAGAATTTAATGGATTTAATTTCAACTGTAGGGAACGAAGAATAATGAGTATCTATTTAAAATGCGAACAAATCACCGGCAACGTCACCTCTCCCCCGTATATTGATCATGTCTTATTGAGTAGCGCTGAATTCGGTATCGACAGACCCAAGCTGATGGCACATGATGACAGCACTCAGGCCGATGGCAATTCACGCCCGGTGATGAGAGGCTTCACTATTAGCAAGCCAGTAGACATTGCATCGCCCTCTCTCTTTAAAGAAGCCACATCCGGAAAGCACATTCCGTCAATTGAGATTAAATTTTCAACTATTTCATCCGACAAACTCGACACCTACATGATGTACACTTTGTCAGACTGTCTAATTACCGCTTATTCCGTATCCGGTGAAGGCTCTGACAGCGATAAACCTATGGAAACCTTTACCATTGTTTACAGTAAAATTATGTATAAGTTCATCGAGTTTGACAAAAACGACAAGCCCACACGCCCAATAACTGTCGGCTACGACCTACGCAAGGGCATGACATTATAAGAGCATGGGCAGCGGCGGGGGGCTAGTGACAAGCACAGAGAGAATAGCTAGCTCGCAGACTCTCCCGACCAGGCCAGGTCCAGCTGCTTAGCCGCCCGCACTTCATCCAGCCGGTTCACCGGCATGGTGTAAGGTGCATTATGTAACATATCCGCATCCGTTTCCGCTTCCTGTTGAATTTCCACCAGCGCGTCCACAAAACCATCCAGCACATCTTTCGCTTCCGATTCCGTTGGCTCAATTAATAAGCACTCGGGCACCAGTAACGGGAAGTAAGTGGTGGGAGCGTGATATCCTTTATCCAGTAAACGTTTTGCAAAATCCATGGCGCTGACATTTAATTCTTTGGCCTGAGTTTTCAGCGTAATGATAAATTCATGGGATGCATAACGATCCGGAATCGCCGCCTCAAATCCCCGGTTTTTTAACTGCGCCATCATGTAGTTTGCATTGAGTGTCGCAAACTCACCTACGCGGCGCATACCTTCTGCACCCAATAAACGCATATAAATATATGCACGTAATAAAACACCCGCATTACCCATAAACGCTGACATGCGACCGATGCTTTGCGGCACATCTTCTTCGGTTAACCAGCGATAATTTTCTTTTGTCTTTACCACCATGGGCAATGGCATAAAGGGTTTTAGGCGCTCCGCTACACCAATAGCGCCGGAACCCGGACCACCACCGCCGTGGGGCGTGGAAAATGTTTTATGCAGATTTGAGTGAATCACATCAAAACCCATATCACCCGGGCGAATTTTTCCGAGAATCGCATTCAGGTTTGCACCATCGTAATAAAGCAAACCGCCCGCATCATGTACGAGTTTTGCAATTTCTTCGATACGACGTTCAAACACACCCAACGTAGATGG
>CAZHEA010000126.1:0-6736 GCA_964531165.1 uncultured Thiotrichaceae bacterium | reverse complement strand
TGCTGTCCCGTTAACTTAAAAAGCATCGTCATTGCCGAATGCTTGTGTCGGGAATGACGATTTCGTCGGTTTCTTTTTTCATGTCTCTTTTGTACGACATTATGTTTCTAGCTTAATACGTAAGGCTTGTTAATTATAACTTTATGAGTTAATGGGACAGCAGTGATGTGAATTAACTATTTCTGGATTTTAACAGAGAGAAAATAAGAAGTTCTGGTAAAATATAAGACGCTGAATTTCAGCCCAAAAGCATACCGGAATAACAGCCACTAATATTCATTATAACAAACTAAACCTGTCCAATAACACAACAACAGTATTAAATACTCACACCTAAAATAGTTTGTATCGCCACTGATGCGGCAATCGTGCGGTTATCCGCGCCGATCTTCGGGTACATCTGTTCTAAATGTTTATTTACGGTACGTGGACTCATTTGTAGAATTTCAGCTATTTCCCGATTAGTTTTCCCATGAGCCAGCCATAACAATACTTCTGCTTCACGAGAAGTAATCGACAACTTTTCTTCTAGAATTGACGGATCGATTTCCACATTCGGTGACTGTATTTTTAACAGATATTCATCTTCTTCCGACTGTTTAAAATAATGCACTGTCAGCACCACATTCTGTTGCTGCAGCGGCAGCGCCAGATCATGCCCGCCCTGCCCATTAGGTAGCCAGCGACTCAGTCGGTCATTGAGTTCGACCGCTTCACTGTTATCCTGCTGATAGGCATTTAATAAGGTTTGGGCTTCCGGCGTCGCCCATAAAACCCGGCCTTTTTTATCGATACAAAACACATGCTGGCGCATTGCATCGAGGGCTTTTTGCGCTTCAATTAACATCCGCGCACTACTGGTATGCTGGCGAATACGCACTAATAATTCATCCGGGTGAATCGGCTTAATAATATAGTCATTGCCCCCCGCATCAAAGGCTTTAACAATATGTTCCACTTCACTCAAACCGGTCATAAAAATAATCGGCACCAATGGTAATTTTTTGCGAATTTCAACCGCGCATTCAAAGCCATCCATCACCGGCATCACCGCATCCAGTAAAATAACCGATGGTGTAATTTGCTCCAGCACATTCATTGCCTGCTGACCATTTAATGCAATTAATACCGCAATACCGGCTTTATCTAAAGCCATATTAATCATACCTAAGGATTCCGGTGAATCATCCACCACCAATACAGTGGTTTTATCATTAAATTTTTGCATTAGCCTGCATCGCCTTCCTGCTTAAGTAGTTTATCTATTGCTCGCACAATACCATCCAGGTCACATTTATCCGCCAGACTTCTTAATGGTTTTATCCATACTGCTCTGGGCGTTTTCTGTTCGAGTTTTTGAGTGCTCTCCAGCACACCTTTTAAGTAACCTATTTTTGCAAACTCTCTTAACTCGGTTATTAAATTTGCATCTGGGCGGTTATCTTCGAGATCATTTTCATCTGTGATATTTTTCTCTTCATTAATTGCCACATCTGTATTACACCAGTGTAAATCTAAACAGCGCTGCAATTGTTCTAACAGTTTATCCAGTCTGACCGGTTTACTAATATAAGCCTGATAGTCTGCATTTTTCTGGCCTTTGTGCGCATCCACATAGGAGTCTGCGGATAAAATAATGACCGGCACATGAAGCCCCCGTTTACGTAACTCGGCAAGTAACTGCCAGCCGTCCATTCCCGGCATGGAAATATCCAGTAAAAAGCAATCGATGGATTGTTCGTTTATTAGCTCCAGTGCCAGCTCTGCCGATGCCGCCTGATGCACAATAAAGCCTAAAGGGTGTAATAAATCATAGATTAAATTTCGGTGGCTACTTTCATCATCCACCACCATAATTTTCTGCGGGCGTTCCAAATAACCCTGTATATCAGCCTGCTTCTGGCTGACCGCCAGCACCTCATCTACACTCGGCAAAAACAGTTTTAAACAAAATTCACTGCCCTGACCAGGCTGACTAATAAGTTGTAAACTGCCCCCCATCATTTCCACTAACAAACGGCTTATGGACAACCCTAAACCCGTGCCACTCACCTGTGCACCACTAGCCGACTGCACCCGCACAAAGGGTTCAAAAATTCGTTTCTGATCGGCTTGCGCAATACCGGCTCCGGTATCTTTCACCTGCATAACCGCCACCTGATTTCGATAGCTAATGGTTAATTCGACTTTACCCTGCTGGGTGAATTTAATCGCATTGGAAATTAGATTAAGTAAAATTTGCCGCAGGCGTTTTTCATCGGTGGAAATAAATGGCGGCACTTCTGTTGCACATTGCATAATAAATTGCAGACCTTTTGCTTCGGCCTCGGGGCGAAACATATCATCAAGTTGCTGTACCAGCACCCGTAAATCTACCGTATCCCGATGCAGATCGAGCTTACGTGCTTCAATTTTTGAAATTTCTAACAGGCCTTCAATAACATCTGATAGATGCTCACTGCTGCGCCGAATCACTGTCGCTACCTTCTGACTTTTTTCATTCAATAATGAATCCGTTTCCATTAGCTGCGCATAACCAAAAATAGTATTCAGCGGCGTGCGAAGCTCATGACTCACGCCAGATAAATAACGCGACTTGGCCAAATTTGCCGAGTTCGCTGCATCCCGTGCATGGGCTAATTCAACCGCTGTCACTTCATGGGCACTGACTTCCTGGGTTAATAACTCTGCCTGTAACTGGGTTTCTTTTAACGCAAAGCGTGCACTTTTTTGTGCCAGCACATATAACCAGATGAGTACCCCGATAAGAATTAAAAACAGAAAGAACACCTGCCATAACGTGCCGCTGATAAGTGCCAGATCCACCAGTGATTTTTCTTTTTGTGCATAAAAAACAATACTCAGTAAACCGGCGATAATACCGGCGGTGATAAAAAAGATCGCTAGAAAATGCCCGGTCACCGAATGCAGTTGCTCGTTAATGGATGCGGGCAATATGCGGCTAAATAAGCTGGACGTTTGTGCTGCAAGATGCGCATGCGGGCGACACTGGTCTCCACAACGCGCATCCAGTGCACAGCACAGTGAACAAATCGCACCGTCATAACTGGGACAATGACTCATGTCTTCGTGATCAAATGTGTTTTCACATATTTTACATTGTTGACGAGCAGCATCCCGGGCATCATTCTGGGCATCATCCCGGACATCATTCTGAGCATGCAGATCTTCAACTCGGGATAAATAATATTTCCCATCGGTTAACCAGCCAATCAGGGGCACCGTAATAAAGGGAATCGACAGGGATAAAAATGCCGCCAGTGCTTCGGCTGTTTCACCAAACACACCCAGATTGGCCGCAATGCCGGCGCAGGATGCAATCACCATCGATACCACCCCTACCGGATTAATGTCATACAAATGTCCACGACGAAATTCTATATGCTTCGGGCTGATCCCCAGTGGTTTATTGATAATCAGATCCGCCACCACGCAACCAATCCACGCCACCACTAAGCTGGCGTAGGTAATTAAAATGGTTTCAAAAGCCTGATACAACCCCAGCTCCATTAGCATCAGTGCAATCACCACATTAAACACCAACCACACCACCCGCCCCGGATGGCTGTGTGTTAAACGCGAGAAGAAATTCCCCCAGGCAATAGAACCCGCATAGGCATTGGTAACATTAATTTTGAGCTGGGAAATAATCACGAAAATACCCGCCAACCACAGAGCCATATCCGGGTTACTGGTAATGTAATTAAAGGCCACGGTATACATGTGCGCCGGGTCACTGGCCAGCTCGGTGGGCAGGCCATGATTGAGCGCCAGCACCGCCAGAAAGGAACCAATAAATAACTTAATAATACCGAACACCACCCAGCCCGGCCCGGCACCAATCACCGCCATCCACCAGTGACTTTTACGGCATTCGTTTTTATCCGGTAGAAACCGCAAAAAATCGGCCTGTTCGCCATTTTGCGCTATTAAAGGGAATATCACTGCGGCTGCCGCACCAAAAAGGAGCAGATTAAATGACTGACCATCGCCATTCCCCATATTAGATTCCGAGCCAGTAAATGCCATCCAGCTTGCAAAGGCGGTGGACTCATTCATTCCGATATACACCAGCGGCAAAATTTGCAGCACCAGCCACACCGGCTGTGTCCAGGCCTGAAAGCGTGAGATACGACTAATGCCGTGGGTGACCAGCGGGATAATCACCACCGCACTAATCACATAGGCAAATGACAGGGGGATGCCCAGCATCATATGCAGCGCCATCGACATAATGGCGGCTTCCAGAGCAAAGAAGATAAAGGTAAAGGAGGCATAAATCAGCGACGAAATAGTCGAGCCAATATAGCCGAAACCCGCGCCACGGGTAAGCAAATCAATATCCACCCCGTATTTCGCTGCGTAATACGACAGGGGCAGACCGGACAGAAAGATAATCAGCCCCACCACCATAATCGCCCAGGCCGCATTGCTAAAACCATAGCTCAGGGTGATGGCACCACCAATGGCTTCCAGTGCCAGAAACGAAACAATGCCCAACGCCGTATTAGCCACCGATGCCGCCGACCAACGCCGTGCCTGTTTGGCGGTGTAACGCAGGGCATAATCTTCAAGGGTTTCATTGGCGACCCATTTATTGTATTCACGCCGGATGAGTAGTGCGTCTTTGTTCATGCTGATTTAATTTTTATCCTGCGTGTAAGCCAATGTGATGTTGGTGGGAGATAGCCGTGTACATTTATCACCTTTAAATATCCTATAAGCAACTTCCACGCCATGCGTCATTTGACGTATACCCCTGCGCCACTTGCCGAATTCTGTAAAGACTCCCCGCAGATTAAACTCAGCCTCCATAAGTCAGCCATAAAATTTAAACGACTACTGACATTTTTTCTGGCTTTTACCCTGAACTTTAACCGGCTCCAACTACTGGACCTCAGCAACAGGAAACACAAAATGCAAATGAAGAATGTACTGGGCAAATCACTGCTATTAGGCAGCATACTCGCCACCCTTAGCGCACCGGCTTTTGCGGGTGGAAAAATTCAAATCGATGATACGAAGTGGATCAGCGTTGGCGCGGGTTTCCGTACGTCTGTTTCATCCGTAAGCGACTCAGCACCTGACGGCAGCAGCGCAACTAACTTTAATTTAGAAAGTGCACGTCTTTATATTTCCGGTCAGGCCACTGAAGATTTCAAATTCTATTTCGGCACAGAAAAGATGTGGGGCGAATACGGCGTGCTGGATGCAATGATTCAATATGAGCCGGGTGAAAAGTTTAATGTCTGGATGGGTCGCATGTTAACCCCGGCTGACCGTATAGAAATGAACGGCCCTTACTATGGCCTGACATGGAATCAGTACACCGTACCACTTTATCCATCTGATAATGACGGTAGCAATGGTGCAAACGGCGTTGCCGGTACTTATGGCCGTGATGAGGGTGTTACCTTCTGGGGTAGTCTGGATAAATTTCAGTATGCAGTTGGTTTTTTCCAGGGTTACAGCGGTGCTGAAAACCAGGGTAGCTCACCATTATATGCGGCACGCTTTGCCTATAACTTTATGGACAAAGAATCTAACCCCGGTTACTACACCAGCAGTACCTACTTTGGTAAAGGCGGCGACATTTTAACGCTGGCCGTATCTTTACAATCTCAAAGCGATGGTTACGGCACGACAACAGAAAAAGCCGGTTTCAGCGGCTATGCGGTTGATTTTTTCTTTGAGAAGCCAATGGCCAACAACTCAGCCGTTACTATAGATGCTGAATTTAAAGACTTTGAAGTTGATGCGATTACCGGTACACCTGCACTTGGCATGTTTGATGGCGATGCCTACTTTGCCAGCTTCGCTTACCTGCTACCCGCTGATACCGGTGCCAGCCAGTTCCAGCCGTACCTGCGTTTAACCTCTAATAACCCCAATGCGGGCGACAGCAGCTCATTAACTGAAGTGGGTGTTAACTACATCATCTCTGGTCACAACATGCGCTTAAACCTTAACTACACCACCGGTGATGCCAATGCCAGTGGCAGTAAAGCAGCTGATGATATAGACACTATTTTATTCGGTATGCAGTTCCAGATATAAGCAACGAATTAAAAATAATTTAATTTAATTTAAAAAATCAGAAATAAAACATTCACAGGAATATTTATGATGAAAACACAATTACTAAAAAAGGTAACACTGGCAGCAGCCATTACCGTTACCTCTATGGCCAGCACCTCAGTTGCATGGGCTGCAGACACAATTAAAGTCGGCGTATTACATTCGCTTTCCGGCACCATGGCAATTTCAGAAACTACCCTGAAAGACACTATGTTAATGCTGATCGCTGAGCAAAATAAAAAAGGCGGCGTACTCGGTAAAAAATTAGAAGCGGTGGTTGTTGACCCGGCGTCTAACTGGCCTTTATTTGCAGAGAAAGCCCGTGAGTTAATTAGCAAAAATAAAACTGACGTGGTATTCGGATGCTGGACTTCGGTTTCACGTAAATCGGTACTGCCGGTTTTTGAAGAACTCAACAGCATTCTTTTTTACCCGGTTCAGTATGAAGGTGAAGAATCATCTAAAAATGTTTTCTACACCGGCGCAGCGCCCAACCAGCAAGCGGTTCCTGCTGTTGATTACTTAATGAATGAAATTGGTGTTAAACGCTGGGTACTGGCGGGTACTGATTATGTATATCCACGTACCACCAATAAAATCTTAAAAGCCTACTTAAAAGCCAAAGGCGTTAAAGATA
>CAZHEA010000125.1:0-6744 GCA_964531165.1 uncultured Thiotrichaceae bacterium | reverse complement strand
CATTAAGAATGGGTCAGTACCTTCGGTGTGGGTACGCACTGGTTTGTTGGTGTGACGATCCCACCACATTTGATTTTGATGATCGAAACAGCCTTCTTCCGGATCATTAATATCCATGCGGTAGAACATGCCATGATGTTCTGAGTTTTCGTCGCAGTTAACCAGCTGGCCGGAGTTGGAATATTCTTTTACAAACTCGCGATCATATAAACCGGTTTCAATTAGCTCGCGAACAATCGCTAAAATTAATGCATTGTCGGTGCCGGGCTTAATTGGCACCCACTCATCTGCAATGGCAGAATAGCCGGTACGTACCGGATTGATGGAAATAAAACGACCGCCATCACGTTTGAATTTAGACAGGGCAATTTTCATTGGATTGGAGTGATGATCTTCCGCCGTACCAATCATAATGAACAGCTTGGAGCGCTCTAAATCTGGACCACCGAATTCCCAGAAGGAACCGCCGATAGAGTAGATCATGCCCGCTGCCATATTGACTGAACAGAAACCACCGTGTGCCGAGTAATTAGGCGTGCCGTAGTTCTTCGCGAACATACCGGTGAGAGCCTGCATCTGGTCACGGCCGGTGATTAAAGTGAACTTTTTAGGATCGGTAGCACGAATATTGGCCAGACGATCTTCCATAATGTCGAAGGCTTTTTCCCAGGAAATTTCCTCGAAATCCGCATCGCCACGCAGAGCACCCTTCTTACGCATCAGCGGCTTGGTTAAACGAGCCGGTGAATATTGCTTCATGATACCCGACGCACCTTTCGCACAGATGACACCCTTATTCAATGGATGGTCAGGGTTGCCTTCTATATAACGCACTTCATTGTCACGTAAGGTTACGCGGATACCACAACGGCATGCACACATATAACAGGTGGTGTTTTTGGTTTCGATACTGCCGGCGGGCTGCTTGACGGGATCGTGAATCACACTGGATGTCATGCTAAGGTCCTGTTTATAATTGTCGGACGATTATATTGATCAATATCAATAAAGCTAATCAGGATTGTTAAGTTAATCATAAGATTCTTATATAGCCAATTACTAAAACTAATGCTTAACTAAAATGGGGTTATCACTGAGGACTCTGATATAGCATAGAATGTCCTGATCCACAGATATGAAAGCCAGCTGTGGCAGCGTATGCGAACATAGGCTGAAAAGTCAGGGGTAATAAATTCAACTAAATCATTGTTTTAACAGTAATAAACACCAATAAGTCAGTCTAATTCAACGAGTTGCAGATAAATCTGAGAAATAATTAACTCGACCAACGGTCATATAACCTTACAGAGCTTAATGTAGAGAATATGCGGTTTTTCTTATATTATACTGCTGTGGTGACTGAGAGTTGATTATAAGCAATGTTTGGTCGCACTAAGCTCTATACTATAAAGTTAAAAATATAGAGTCGAACAATTCAGTTCGTACTGAGTCAGACTCAATGTCAGAAAGTTAAGTTGTAACCTTAATAATATTATATATTTTCGGTTATTTCAGATGGACCTCCCCCTTTGAAAAAGGCGGAATGAGAGGGATTTAAAAATATTCAAGTTTGAATGCATTGTAAATATAGCGCTTTAATGTGAACGTTCTTAAATCTCCCTCAACCCCTCTTTTCCAAAGTGGGGAGCTAACACTGTCGAAATTTATTCGTACAGGACAGATAAGTTTTTGTTCGTATAAATTCGAACCTGTAACTAATTATTGCTTATTTTATTGATGTCAGAGACTCATGCGCAATATAGCGCGAGGAAATTCAGGTAATGCCAGAAACAAATATACCGCAGACAGCACTAGTCGATCAGTTCGGGCGTAGCATTGACTACGTACGTATTTCTGTGACTGATCGTTGCGACCTGCGTTGTACCTATTGCATGCCCAAACATTTTAAAGACTTTCATGAGCCCAATGAGTGGCTAAGCTTTGACGAATTAGAAAGAGTCGTCGCAGCCTTCGCCAGAATGGGGACTCGTCGTGTGCGCCTGACCGGTGGTGAACCCCTGGTACGAAAAAATCTGCCGGATCTGGCTAAGCGATTAGCCGCACTTCCGGGCCTGGATGATTTATCTCTCAGCACCAATTGCACCCGCATGACAAAACATGCAGAAGAATTAAAAGCCGCAGGTATTAGTCGTATCAACGTTAGCCTCGACAGTTTAAATGCGGCTACATTTAAAAGCTTAACCGGTGGTAAATTAGAAAAAGTTATAAATGGTTTAATGGCGGCCAAAGAAGCCGGTCTGAGTCCAATTAAAATTAACATGGTATTAATGAAAGACATAAATGATCATGAAGTGGAAAGCATGGTTGAGTTTTGTGCGCAACACGGTTTCACATTACGGTTTATTGAAACCATGCCGGTGGGTGAAATGGGGCGTAAAGCAACGGACAGTTTTGTAAATTTACAGGATATTAAAAAACGTCTGTCAAAAAGTTTTGATTTAGTACCCGGCGTAATGCCCGGTGGTGGCCCGGCAAGGTATATGAATGTGCAGGGCACGGATATTAATATCGGTTTTATTACACCACTCTCACAGCATTTTTGTGAAACCTGTAATCGGGTTCGTCTGTCAGTAGATGGTACTATTTATACCTGTCTGGGTCAGGAAGATAATTTTGAATTACGGCCGTTATTACGTGCCGGTATTTCCGATGCGGAACTGGAGCAGGCGATTCGTACTGCGATTGACCTGAAACCGGAGAAGCATGAGTTTAATGAGAACCCTGAGAAGGTGTTGCGGTTTATGTCGTATACCGGGGGTTGAATTTTAAACTGGTTACACTATTGGCTCTTGCTGGTGTCAAAACTGGGGTTATCAAAACTGGGGTCAGAGCCGGAAAAGCATCGGGTCTGACCCCGAGGGATAAGATAGCCACGGGTGAGATAGGCCTGGGTGAGCAGGCCAGAGGTGATAGACAGAGGCTATAGACCAGAAGCGACAATATCTGTTGTAATGCACGGCTAAGGCGTATGTCCCTCGGGGATAGACCGCCGCTTTTTGGCGCTCTGTTCCCTAACCAATACCACCAAAAGTCAACCAAAGTAAAACTCCCATCGCCTTTTTCATATTACAAAAATTAAAGAGTCCCACCCCATGAGCAAAACCAGCAAAGACACCCGCGACGAAGAATTCTGGCAAGTTACCGATGACTTTATCAAACTGGCAAATGAGCAGTGTGATAAACATAAAAACGGCAAGGTCAGTACCTCAATTTTATTTTCAGCCGCACGCTTTAATGCGTTTATGTATGCATCTACGGCAAAAGATTTAAGTGAATTTCAAAAAGATAAAGAGCTGGCGATTGAGTATTTAACCGATCAGTATAAAAAAGTATTAATTGAGAATCTGAGTGATTATGAAAAAAATTATCAGGATTATTTAGAGAAAAAATAATTTTAAAAAGTAGGCTGTGGTGTTCGCTCGTAATGTTTGTCCGTTACCGGTTGAGTTGCCATATCTGAGAAGGCGTGTTTTAGTTCAGTATGATTTTTATAAAGCTATCTAAGATATGAATTATTGCGGGTTTAAGCCATTTAAAGTAAAAATGTGGCTTAATTTTTAAAACAAACTAAGTGAGTTGTCGTCCCCGAATGTTTGTATCGGGGAGCCAGTGGCCTGAAACACAGACTAAATGTTAATCACTTTTTTGACACTCTCATCAAAGCGACTAATGTTTTTTGCCATCTTGTTTTTTTGAATATAAAAACCATTTTCCTTGCGGTCTTTCATTACGGCGTTGACCAGCTGAATACTTACCTGCAGTTTTTTCTCCGCATAGGCATAAACCAGTGCCGTATCACATAATGTATTTATAATTCTGGGAATGCCGCGACTATGGTACCAGATAGCTTTGCTGGCCAGGTCAGAAATCAAATCTAGATTTCCACCGGCTACCTTAAGCCGGTGTTTTATATAAGCACAACTTTCAGGCTGGTTTAATTTTCCGAGATGATAACTGGCGGTAACCCGCTGGTTAAGCTGCTCTAAAGAAGCAATATTAAAGGTGTCGCGCAATTGTGGCTGGCCCACCAGAATCAGTTGCAATACATGATTCTTATCCGCATTAATATTGGATAACATGCGCAGCTCTTCGAGCGCTTCATGGGATAAATTCTGAGCTTCATCAATAATTAAAACCGTACGCTTGCCCTGTGCGTATTGCTCGATTGTAAAATTCACAAAGTTTTCATAAAGCTCAATCTGGCTCAGCTCTTTATAAGCCAGCCCAAAGCTCATGGATACCCATTGCAGAAGGTTACCAAAATTACTGTGTGTATTAGTGAGCAGGCCGGTAACAAAATCCGGGCCCATAGTATTAAGGAGCTTGCGAATGAGGGTGGTCTTACCGGAGCCAATTTCGCCGCTGATCACGCAAAAACCGGCAGACTCATTATGCAGGCTGTAATCCAGCATCGTCAGCGCCATATTGTGGCCTTTGCTCATATAGAGAAAAGCTGGGTCCGGTAGTATCGAAAATGGCTTTTCTGTTAATCCGTAAAATTGTTCGTACATTACGTGCTTCCCGGCATTGGCCTAATCATTTACAGGTAAAAATATTACGGGCAAGGCCGTAACAGGGCTTACATTTTATAGGAAAGAGAATAAGTATACATTAATATTTTAATGCCTTTTGTCGATGAAGTAGAACTGAGAAGATATTAGGGCAGGTTATTCGGGTTTTTTATGGGTTATATCACATAAATCGTGATATCCGTGCTCATTGGAGCACGCAGTATCAGTAGAAGCCTTATTAAATAGCAGTATGTGCAGTTTATGTTTGCCTGCGGTTTAGCCATCCCAGTATGATTAGTAACACAAGCCAGACTACGGTTCGAAACGACATGGCGCGAAGGCTGTCAATTGCAATTATCTCGCCTGCCTGGTACAGAAAATAAATCGTCACCAGTACCGTCAGATTGAGAAAGAAAATACTGGCTGTAGCCTTCATGCCGAATTTAAGATTACGCCATATAAGAAAACCGGCGACGACATATATTATTCCCATCGCGGTGTTAAAAAATAACAGCGGGCGGAATACGGGGTAGCCCGGGTCAGAACCGAGAAGAACCCGGCTACCTGCAAATAGGGTGACTAAACCAAATAAGGCAGCGATGAATGCCAGTGTGATTTGAGTGGTTTTCATATGCGAGTACCTGTTTAGCTTTGCATTAACAGCTGCCAGATTAACAGGTAGCAGAGCATAGTTGTCTCTAATATTAAGGTTAGTTGATTTCTGACACTGTTTAGCCGCAATTCATCTAAGTTGGCCTTGATGTACAAGCCTGATGAAGTCACTTGTAAAGTGTTTTATTTTTGCGTGTGCTTTAATGTCTTGTTATCTGTTTTTATGGTGAAACATTACTTAAGCCTGTTGCCCAATCAGATACAAATTGATGAATAGACTCTATGAAATCCTCATCTTCTTGTTTTTTATCAATTGTGCAGTGAATTACAATTTGTTGTGATTTTTCATGATGTGTTATTGTCCATGATAATGCATGTGGGCAGTTTAATAGTGAGAAACGTACGCCATGCTTAATGGCTTCTCTCCTAATATTGAACTGGCCCCATAAGCAGTATATTTCACCATCATTATTTTGTTCAATAATCACGGTGTCGATAGAGCTGCAATATTCAGGGAGAGTAGAAATGGTTAATATATTCTTTAAATGATTAGTATCTATATGTCTTGCTTCTATCTCGCCAAAGAATTCCATAATATATTTTTCAATTAATGTTTTGTGTAACGGGGAAGGGAGGTTCCATGTAATAGCATCTTCACCATAGGAAATTTGTTCTAAAAATGCATTTAATATTGTTTCCCAAGTAGTAAATGCTAATTTCTCAAATATTTTTTTAGGATTTATTCATTTCTTCCTGTACAGCTAACGTTTGTAATAACTGGAAAAATAAAGTGTTGCGAGGAACGAGAAATGCTTTATTTTGTCCATGTTGATTTTCTTGTTAGCTTGATTATTTATAGTGATACTTACAAGCAATGATAGTTATGTGTGTATCATTAACGGCATAAACTAAACGATTAGTATCATCGATTCTGCGTGACCAAAAACCAGATAGATTTTCTTTTAGGGCTTCGGGTTTCCCAATACCTTCAAAGGGAGAACGAAGGATATTATCAATTAATTTATTGATTCGCTTTAATGTTTTTTTATCTTGGCTTTGCCAGTAAATATAATCTGACCAACCAGCATCAGTCCATGCTAACTTCTTACTCATTTAGTAAGTCTCTTTCCTTAGTATTACCTTGATGATATTGCTTTATAGATTTACAGAGGTGCTCTGCATTTGCAGGGCTTTTAAGCAAATAGACTGTTTCCATAAGACTATTGTAAAAGTCTAAAGACATGACTACCGCGTCTTCGCTGTCACGACGCGTAATTACAGCGCAGTCAGCATCATTAACTACTTGATCTAGAACAGATTTAAGGGAATTTCTTGCCTCGGTGAATGAGATAATGCGCATTATTACAACTCCTTACATGTACGGTATATTGTACAAGTATAGCGTATTAGTTGGACATGTGCACTATGTTGGGCATGTTTCTAGAAAGCTAACGCTGAGTTCACCAGAATAAACCGGAATAAAGGAATAAACCGGACACCCATCATAAAATAAACCCGAATAAACCGGACACCCATCATAAGTTTTCGAACTGGTTGAATGGTCGGGGAGGGTGCTTCGAAAAAACAAACGCGGAGCAAT
>CAZHEA010000124.1:0-7243 GCA_964531165.1 uncultured Thiotrichaceae bacterium | reverse complement strand
TCTGGATCTCTGCACCGGTTTGTGGGTTACGGCCAACACGTGCTGCACGTTGACGAACCAGGAATGTACCAAAGCCAACAATCGTTACCTGATCGTTATCTTTTAATGCACCTGATACAGATGAAATTACTGCATCCAATGCACGTCCTGAATCTGCTTTTGACAAGCCTGAGTTTTCAGCAATAGCGTCAATCAATTCTGATTTATTCATTATTTATCCTAAAGGTTTGTAGTTATCTTAAAAATGAAACTGATGTTTCGGTAAATATAATTTATTTTTTATAAAAGTCCGTATCTACCATCTTGTGACTTTTTAAATGAGTCATGCCGCGGAGAAACTTTAATATACCCTGAACAATCAATTTGCATGTGCAACTTTCTTTTGATTAGTTCAGGACAAAACTAGCGCAAACTTTATACCAGCCCTGAAAGGGCCGTGTCAACGGCTTTAAGTAAATATCACTGGAATTTAAACAATTTATTTTGTGTCAAGTGTAAAAATGCAACTTTTGTCTGAAAGTTAATAAATTTTTTTAATAATTAACTTTATAAGAACATAAAAATATATTTTTATTCCACTATTGAAAAAGCAGGAATTAAAGTGGTTTTCTGCAAATAAAGGCTGTTATTTTATTCCATTTATTTAGAAAAAATATCAACTTTACTTAAAATCCTTACACAGAAAACACTTCAAACTAAACGCGATTCATTATAAAAAAAACATATTTTAAATTACAGATGAAATCATCTACCCCAAACGAAGCATCCGCTTAGTGGTGGCGTAGATTATCATCCTTTTTTGCCTTTTTAGTTTTTGTACTCGCAGCTGCGGTTTTTTCCAACGGTGTTGGTACCGTTTGTAATGCAATAGCCAGTACATCATCTATCCACTGCACGGGTTTAATTTCGAGCTTTCCCAATACATTTTTAGGAATATCGGCCAGATCTTTTTCATTCTCATGGGGAATAATGATGGTCTCTATCCCGCCGCGATGTGCTGCCAGTAATTTTTCTTTCAAGCCACCAATCGGTAGCACTTCACCACGTAAAGTAATCTCACCCGTCATCGCAACGCTCGATTTAACCGGTATTCCCGTCATAGTCGAAACAATGGCCGTACACATACCAATACCCGCACTTGGACCATCTTTTGGCGTTGCACCCTCCGGAACATGGATATGAATATCTTTATTTTCATAAAAATCATTTTCCAGCCCTAAAGAGGCGGCTCGGCTTCTGACTACCGTCATTGCCGCATAAATAGATTCCTGCATAACATCGCCCAATTGACCGGTAAAAGTCTGCTTACCCTTACCCGGCATAACCGCAGCTTCGATGCTCAGCAGCTCGCCACCAACCTCTGTCCACGCCAGACCTGTTACCTGACCGACCTGGTCATTATTTTCTGCCTTACCATAACGGAAACGTATTACACCCAGATATTTTTCCAGATTATCCGGTGTCACAATGACCTTTTCATTACTTGGATTCATCAGAACATCTTTCACAACCTTACGGCAGATTTTAGACATTTCACGTTCTAAACTACGCACACCTGCTTCACGGGTGTAATAACGCACCGTATCCATAATGGCTTCCTGAGTCACTTCCAGCTCATCATTATTCAAACCATTGTTTTCCATTTGCTTGGGTAACAAATAGTTTTTTACAATATTCATTTTTTCATCTTCGGTGTAACCCGGGATACGAATCACTTCCATACGATCGAGTAACGGCCCGGGAATATTCATGCTATTTGACGTTGCAATAAACATGACATCAGACAGGTCGAAATCGACTTCTAAATAGTGATCACCAAAAGTATGATTCTGCTCAGGGTCCAGCACTTCGAGTAGTGCGGACGCAGGATCACCACGAAAATCCTGTGCCATTTTATCTATTTCATCTAATAGAAATAACGGATTGCGTGTGCCCACTTTGCTCAGATTTTGAATAACCTTACCGGGCAGTGAGCCGATATAGGTTCTACGATGCCCGCGAATTTCTGCTTCATCGCGTACACCGCCTAAGGCCATACGCGTAAACTTTCGATTGGTGGCACGGGCAATAGACTGCCCTAATGAGGTTTTACCTACACCCGGCGGCCCGACTAAACATAAGATAGGACCTTTGAGTTTCTTTACCCGCTGTTGTACTGCGAGATATTCAAGAATACGTTCTTTAACTTTTTCCAGACCGTAATGATCTTCGTCTAAAATCTTTTGCGCTTCGTTAATGTCTTTGGAAATTTTACTGCGCTTCTTCCACGGACAACCGACCAGTGCATCAATATAGTTACGCACTACCGTTGCTTCCGCCGACATCGGTGACATCATCTTAAGCTTATTCAGCTCAGAGTTAGCTTTCTTCTTGGCTTCTGCACTTAAACCGGCTTTGCTAATCCTCTTTTCTAAATCTTCAATTTCATTAGGCGCCTCGTCCAGCTCACCCAGCTCTTTTTGAATGGCTTTCATTTGCTCATTCAGATAATACTCCCGCTGACTTTTTTCCATTTGCTGCTTAACGCGGCCACGTATGCGCTTTTCTATCTGCAATAAATCAATTTCCGCCTCAATCATACTAAGCAGATATTCCATGCGTTTTTTAACATCGGAAATCGCCAGAATATTCTGTTTTTCTTCTACCTTTAAAGACATATGAGCCGCAATCGTGTCGGACAAACGCGCCGGATCATCTATACCACTCAGTGAAGTTAAAATTTCAGGCGGGACTTTTTTATTCAGTTTTACGTATTGATCGAACACACCCATAATTGAACGCGACAGCACTTCCAGCTCACGACTGTCATCTTCGCCTTCGTTTTCGAGCAGAGTATAATCCGCTGTAAAGAAGACTTCTTCGTCATAGACTTTATCAACTTTTGCGCGTGTCGCACCTTCGACCAGCACTTTAATAGTGCCATCCGGTAGTTTTAGCAATTGTAAAATGGTCGAAAGCGTACCGATCTCATGAATATCCTTCATCGAAGGGTCATCTATTTCAGCACTTTTCTGCGCCACTAATAAGATTTGCTTATCTTTTGACATGGCCGCATCCAGGGCCTGGATAGATTTTTCACGTCCAACAAATAACGGAATAACCATATGTGGATAGACCACTACATCACGTAATGGTAGCACCGGGGTTTTACCCTCATATGCATCGGCTGTAACTTCGTTTTCGGTTTCGTTTTCGGTATCTGACACAGAATGTACCTCGAGTATGCGGGGGCAAAAATGAAGACCCACCAGTATATTAATTCTTCAGAATCACATGGGGGCAGTATGTGAAGCTTCAAGGCTGATCAATAAATATATTTAATGATGAAGCGGATGCCAACAAATTTATTGATGTTCTTTTGATCGATCAAGTCGCTATCAAACAATCCGCTCAGGGATTGTTTGATAGCGCTATTTTGTTGTTCTAATTAATCCGCGCTGGAAGCGGTTTTTGGAGACTCGTTATTTTCAAATACCATATAAGGCTTGGCATCTCCGTTAATAACGCCTTCATCCAATACCACTTTGGTAACATCATCCAGTGAAGGCAACTCATACATGGTTTCCAGTAGGATATTTTCCAGAATGGTTCGTAAGCCACGAGCACCGGTTTTACGTGCCATGGCTTTCTTCGCAATCGCAGAGAGTGCATCATTACGAAATTCCAGCTCACAATCCTCCATTTCAAACATTTTAGAGTACTGTTTGGTCAGGGCATTTTTGGGCTTGGTCAATATGGTAATCAGAGCATCTTCATCGAGCTCTTCAAGGGTAGCAACTACCGGTAAACGCCCCACAAACTCAGGAATTAAACCATATCGAATTAAATCATCAGATTCCATATCTTTGAGTATTTCACCGGTTGACTTGGTGTTCTCTTTGCCACGAACTTCTGCGCCAAAGCCAATTCCACTCTTTTCAGAACGATCACGAATAACCTGATCCAGCCCGGCAAACGCACCACCACAGATAAACAGAATGTTCGATGTATCAACTTGCAAAAATTCCTGCTGCGGGTGCTTACGACCACCCTGAGGGGGAACAGATGCTACGGTACCTTCAATTAATTTCAGCAATGCCTGCTGCACACCTTCGCCGGAAACATCCCGGGTAATCGACGGATTATCAGACTTACGTGAAATTTTATCGATTTCATCAATATAAACAATGCCGGTCTGAGCCTTATCCACATCATAATCACATTTCTGTAACAACTTCTGAATAATGTTCTCAACGTCTTCACCCACATAACCGGCTTCGGTTAACGTGGTAGCATCAGCAATGGTAAAAGGTACGTTCAATAAGCGTGCCAGAGTCTGGGCTAACAAGGTTTTACCTGAGCCGGTGGGACCGATCAGCATAATATTACTTTTGGATAGCTCTACATCATCTTTCTTGTGCTTCACTTCAAGACGCTTGTAGTGGTTATACACCGCAACCGCCAGCACTTTTTTCGCCTGAGTCTGGCCGATGACGTAATCATCCAGAATTTCTTTAATTTCCTGCGGCTTAGGCAACTTTGTTACCGATGATGCAGCCTGTTCCTGCAATTCTTCACTAATTATATCGTTGCAGAGCTCAACACATTCATCGCATACAAATACCGATGGTCCTGCAATAAGCTTTTTAACTTCGTGCTGGCTCTTGCCACAAAACGAGCAATACAGTAGCTTGCCCGAATCTTCTTCATTATTTTTGTCGTCACTCATGACGTGTCCTCATACTAGCCCGAAGCTGGTCGTTCTTTAATAGTATTAAAATTTATTAAGTTTTATATGATACACCTTGCCAATTATTACTTTAAGTTGCAAGGGTATAATTTATATGGTTTTTGAGCAATCCACCTTAACCATTTGATATATGTAGAAATATTTTTAAATTTTTTTGAAATACTCAAAAAACTTCTACGATATATTGCCTTGATTTTGACGGCTTTGTACAATTTCTAGACAGCTATTTAACATTTTAATTAAGTTATTTTAGAAGATAGCCTACATTTCAGTAAAAAACCGCCAAATAGCGGTTTTTTACTGTTATTTACCATATGGTGCTAAAGTCCTGATTTTCAAGCACACAGGGCATTAATTATGCCGATTTACTCTTCTGCACTTCTTTCACGCAAGACTGAGTCAATCATGCCGTATTCTGTGGCCTCATCTGCACTCATAAAATTATCACGCTCTGTATCTTCTGCAATTTTATCCATTTTCTGCCCGGTGTGCTTTGACAGAATGGAATTCAGACGATCACGCATTGATAGAATCTCACGTGCATGAATATCAATATCAGACGCCTGCCCCTGAAATCCGCCTAATGGCTGATGAATCATAACGCGTGAGTGAGGTAACGCATAACGCTTGCCTTCAGCACCGCCCGCTAGCAGTAAAGCCCCCATGCTAGCCGCCTGGCCCACGCATAAAGTCGACACATCGGGCTTAATGAACTGCATGGTGTCATAAATCGCCATACCTGCCGTCACGACACCACCCGGTGAATTAATATAAATTGAAATATCTTTATCCGGATTTTCAGACTCTAAAAACAGCAGCTGGGCAACAATCAGGTTTGCCATGTGATCTTCAATCTGACCTACGATAAAAATAACCCGCTCTTTTAACAATCTTGAATAAATATCATAAGAACGCTCACCACGTGCGGTTTGCTCAACCACCATTGGGACCAGATTATCGGTCAAGCCTAAAGCGCCATTATTATTTTCTGATGTAATGATCATTCATTGTTCTCCGGGAACATTTTTATTGAAACATTTATGCAACAAAAATTGTTGCTGTTAACTTTAGTTAAACTGATTGTATGTTGTGACTGAATAAATACAAGTAGGCAAATAAAAAAAGCAGACTAAAAGCCTGCTTTTTAAATTGAGCTGTTTATTTATTAAACAATAATGAGCTTAATAACCGCAAATTATGCCGGCGCATTCGCCTCAGGATTTAATAAATCATGGAAAGTTTTAGCAACATCAGTCACTTTTGCCTGATCAATAATCCACTCAACCACCATCTCTTCCATTACCAATGCTTCAACCCCCTGCTTTAATTGAGGATTGCTATTGTAATGATTAACCACTTCAGACGGATCTTCATACGTTTGAGCAATATCGTCAATCTTCGCGGTTACCTTGTCGGCTTCCGGTCTAATTTCCGCTTTCTTTACCACTTCGCCTATCACCAGACCCAGACCAACACGACGTTTCGCCTCACCTTCAAATAGCTCTTTCGGTAAGGACATTCCACCCTGTAGATTACCTGATTCCATCATCTGCTTTTGCAGATTTTCAGATTCCTGATCAATCAGCGCTTTAGGAATTTGAATATCATTGGCAGCCAGCAGCTTGTCCATGACTTCTTTTTTCAGAACATCCTGCAGCTTATTACGTAATTCACGCTCCATATTGGCGCGAATGTCCGAGCGTAAAGTATCGACAGAACCATCTTCAACACCAAATGATTTAGCAAACTCTTCGTCCACTTCCGGTGTTTTGGGCTCTGCAACAGAAATCACTTTAGTTGCAAAAGTTGCTTTCTTACCTTTTAGTGTTTCTTCATGGTAATCATCCGGAAAGTTCACATCGAATGAAAACTCATCGCCAGCTGATTTGCCCGTCAGCGCTTCTTCAAAGCCGGGAATCATACTGTGTGAACCAATAACAACGGGTACTGAGTCAGCCTGGCCGCCTTCAAATTTCTCACCATCGACTGAGCCATCAAAGTTGATAGTCATCTGGTCTGCATCAGCAGAGGCACGCTCAACCACATCATAAGATGTACGTTGCTTCAGCAATGTACCAATCATTGTATCCACATCAGCATCGGCAACTTCAGCGGTAGTGCGCTCAACTTCAAGACTGGCACAGTCAACCAGCTCAATTTCAGGGTATACCTCAAAAGTTGCTATATATTCTAAAGGCTGTCCCGGTTCCATGGACTTTGGCTCAATAGTGGGGTTTCCTGCAGGATTCAAAGACTCCTGAGTTACCGCATCACGTAAGCTGCTCTGCATCACTTCGCCGATAACTTCCTGCATAACCGATGCGCCGTATTGTTGTTTAACTACCTTCAAAGGCACTTTACCCGGACGGAAACCATCAATTTTAACCCGTGGACGCATTGAACTTAAGCGGCTATCCACTTCCTTATCAATTGTTTCAGCGGGAATCTGAATAGTTAACTTACGTTCCAGACCTTCGCCTGATTCAACAGAAACTTGCATAGTAACCTCGGTTG
>CAZHEA010000123.1:1802-7287 GCA_964531165.1 uncultured Thiotrichaceae bacterium | reverse complement strand
CGCCATTATCAACACTCACCCGCAAACGAATTTGATAGTTGACGGTATTTTGGTTACTCGGTGCAACAAATGTCGGGTTAACGGATTCAACATTGGTAAATCCGATAAATGAGCCCACCGGAGTTGAATCGAAAACAGTCCACTTGTAGCGGTTAATTACATTACCGGTTGTGGCGTTGGTCGTGTCCTCCGACAATGAGCCATCCAGGGTGACAGTGGTGCCTTCCGATACTGTTTGATCGGGACCGGCATTAACCAGTAGCCCGTCAACATTAACCGTTACTGTGGATGAGTCAATGGTGCCATCCTCATCTGTGGCGTTGCAGATAATGTCATATGAGTCTGGTGCGCTATAGGTATGATCAAAAACAATCTCAAGTGTCAGTAAGTCAATCTGATTACCATCGCCCATATCACATAGTAATGTGCTTAATGTGTCACTTTTGCTGACGGTTAGCGATGCATCAACTGTGCAGACTAACAGTTCGCAATCCACACTGAAATCAACAACAACAGCGCCTTCTTCCACTGGTGGTGGGGTTGACTCGCAACCCGCGAGTAAGTAAACCAGTGAAGCGAGTGCAATTAAATATGAGGTCGTTTTTTTATGGTATGTCATCTGTTTACCTTTGGAGTTTCCATGTTATTTCTACAGACTTTAGCAAGGGGAGTGAAATAGATGAATACCAAATCTTTGGTATATCAGTTGGTTTTGTAGGCCTAAAAAAAGCCCTGAAGTATCAGGGCTCTTAATTAATACGGTTATCATAAAGGAGTCGGAGTCAAATTTGGTCTAGAGTTCAAATTCAACCTGTAATAATGGCGAATCAAATTTGACTCCGACCCTAATGGCATTAACACAGGCTTTAACGATAGCCAAAAAAAAGCCCTGAAATTTCAGGGCTTTTTTTAAACGGTTTAGAAAGGCCGCTTATTTTTTGCTGTCTAACTCTTTATAGTAACTAATCAGAATTTCAGCCACTTCCGGACGTGAGAACTCTTTCGGCGGCGCAATACCCTGACCTAACATTTCACGTACCTTGGTGCCGGATAGTAATACGAAGTCATCTTTTTCATGATCCGGTGCTTCACACATCATCACAACTTTATCTAACTTCTTAGAGTAGGCAGTGTGGTCAGCTTCGAAGATTTCGATCTCTAATGCGCCAGCTGGAACTTCATTTTTGAAGATAGTCTGTGCATCAAATGCGCCGTAGTGATCGCCAACACCTGCGTGGTCACGACCGATAATGAAGTGAGTTGCGCCCATGTTCTGACGGAATAACGCGTGCAGTACGCCTTCACGTGGGCCGGCATATAACATGTCGAAGCCGTAGCCAGTAACCATTGCGCTGTTTTTCGGAAAGTACAGTTCAACCATTTTACGAATTGATGCATCACGAACCGGTGCAGGAATATCTCCCGGCTTTAATTTACCTAATAGCATGTGAATTACTAAACCGTCGCAACCTAAACGATCCATTGCCATGTGGCACAGTTCTTCGTGCGCCAGGTGCATTGGGTTACGAGTTTGGAATGCCACAACTTTCTTCCAGCCACGCTCTGCAATTTCATTACGAATTTCAACTGCGGTGCGGAAGGTATCGGGGAATTCAGTGATGAAGTAAGAGAAGTTTAAAACTTTGATCGGGCCGGAAATACAAACCTTGCCCTGTGAGTTGAATGCTTCAACACCCGGGTGAGCTTCACCCGCAGCCGGTGCGTAAACTTTCTCGCTCATCATCGCCATGTCTTCGTCGGAGAATTCTTCAACCGCTTCAACATCCATAACCGCTAAAACCGGGTTACCTTCAATATTGGGATCTTTCAGTGCTATGCGATCGCCAGCCTTAATGCTGCCTGCGTCTTCAACCAGGTTTAAAACTGGAGTCGGGAAGAATAAACCGGAAGTGGTTTTCATCTCTTTCGCGACTGATAAAGCATCTGCCTTAGTCATGTAGCCCGTTAAAGGGTTGAAATAACCCGCGCCCATCATCACTGCATTAGCAGCAGAAGCCGAGCTAACCACGATAGAAGCTAAACCTTCGGCTTCTTTTTGCAGGGCTTCATTTTCAGCCGTGTCGTAGACAAATAGTGGGTTTAGTTCGTCAGAACCATGTGGCTTGATCATTGTGTTCTCCTCAGTCCAGGCCATATTCTGGCGCAGAAATTTTTATGGTGTTTTTATACTGCCGGCAGATTAGCGGGTTTGTTAATGTAACCGGTTGATATTAATCATATTTCGGCAACTTAATGGCTAATCACACAGGCTGATGATTAAATGTAGTTAGAACATCATAAAGGGGATTGTCAGATTAGCTAATTCATATCCTTAAGGGCAGTATGAGTTTTTTTTATTGTCGTAGAAAGTTTGTGGGTAATCTTGCCTGAGATAGATAAAAACGTGGCTGAAAAATCAAAATTCTCACGGGTCAAATCTTACTAAAAAACCACATTATCATGGCTTAAAGGTGTCAGATGGCCTGACAAAATGACATGTCAGGGTGGCAGTTTTCATAAAAAGGCTTCGGGATTTTGTACAGTCTGTAAGCTATTGAAAAATAAAATAAAAACATTAAATCAAGTCGGGCTGCCCGGACATGTTCATGGCATTTGTGTTTTATACCAGCATATTAGTTAAAACTTAAATTATTGAAAAACCTAAAATTAAGTTTTTAGTTAAGCTATTTTGTAAGTTTTTTTTACATATCGATTTTTTTCTATTAAAAGCGCAGCGGTATTCCTGTGTGGAATAGCTAACTAGCTGTTTAATCAAGTTTTCTATCCCTTGGCCTGTAAGTTGCGATGAGCTATGTCTAGCTTAATTCTGGCTTGTTGGAATTGAGTCCTTTAATTAAATGACTTAAGGGTTAACTCTATGAAAAAATCTTTAAAGCGAAGCCTGATTTCGGCGGGTGTGTCGGTCGCGATTGCGGCGGGTGCACTTAGTGCTGTGACGGTACAGGCAAGTAATGGTAAGTACCTGATTACCTGGATGGGCGATCAGATGCTCGATGGTAATAACCATAGCCCCCTGGATAGTATTCTTGGCATACCGGCCGGGGTATTACCGGATGCGGATTTTATCGGTGTCATTGATGCGGATCCCCGTTCAGATACCTATGGTCAGGTGGTCAATACTGCGGAAATGCCAGCAGTTTATGGTCAGCACCTGCTCAGTAACACAGATGACTTTGTCGATGAGGCGCTGGATCTGGCTCTGTCGATTGGCGGCCAGTTACCGAATGGCTTAACCGATGCGGGTTTAGGGGCTTCGGTACAGGGCGATATTCTCGGTGGTGTGCCCAACTTTAATGCGGCAATGAATGGCTTACCGGAAGTGGTGCCTGCACCCTCATCTGTATTAAATGAACCCCACCATCATTCTGTTTATCCTCATGTAGCAGCTGATGGTTCGGTAAATGCCTATTACGGTGGATTGATTTCATCTAATGTATTTGGTTGTGATATTTCAGATCCGATGAATATAAAGCCTTCAGCGGGTACTAGCCTCGAAGACCTGCCATTACATGACGCGGATGCTCAGCTTTGCGGTCTGTCTGAAACTGGTCGCGATATGCTGTTTTCCGGTTTAGATGATCTGGAATACAACCCTAAAGACGGTATGTACTACACCACTATGATGGGTGCAGGCGGTCAGTTCGCCGGTGCATATTCTCCTTCTTCCCCCACAGGTTCAAGTTTACCCCCCGTTTTAACCACCCCCGGTGGACTGCTGGTATTTGATCCCTCAACCGATACCATCGTAGCGGAGGTGTCTGCGGTGCCCACGGCGCCTGTTTATGGACACGGCACTTTTTCCGGTGATGGCCCCAAAGATACCGGAATGGATGTGCAGGGCTTTTATGCCAATGCGGCGCCCGGTGAAATGTTAGGGCCCCAGCGTTATGCGCCACGGGTTCAGCTGGGCTTTGGTGGTCTGGATGATAACGGTCATTGTGCGGCGGGTAATATTAATACCGCAGTGGGGGTTGAAGCCTTTAACCTGTGTGTTCCTGGTGTAGCGCCATTTAACCAGATTGGTGCAGACACCGGCCGCCCGGATACGGGCTTGTTGGCCCATCCCCATGGCATTGGCCTACGCACCGATTTAGAGGGTCAAATTGCAGATAAGCATGGCAATATCATCGGTGAAACCGACGGTATTCTGATGACATCTGATTATGCTGATCCAGTCTCTTTAGCCTTAACGGGTTCCGGTGAAGGTGCGTCTGCATCCAAGCAGAATTTGGGTACCACGATTCGCTTATGGGATTTATCCAATGTTAAAGCCGGCCCTTATCAGGTAATTCAAATGCCTGATGGAAACCGTGTAGAGGACAATGCGATTCACGAAGAGCCTGAAGGTTTGATGGCGATGCGGGTGACTCACTCACATAAAGGTGCATTCGTAGCGTCTATGTGTGGCGGTATTATTTACTACTCTGCGGATATTACGGTTGCCAAACCTGAGTTTAAGATTGTCTATGACTTTGGTGCCTGTACCGGTGCTTCGGTCTTTACCATTACGCAAAATGACAAGCACATGTTTGTACCGATTTCCGGTATTCAACAGGCAGGTGATCCGATTCACAATCGTGACTACGACGGTGAGCACGATGGCCGCGTAGCCGTATTAAATCTGCGTCCATTGCTGAAAGCCGGTAGTGACTTCCAATGTGACATGTCACCTAAAGAGGCCTGGAATAACACCGGCACCGGTGAGCATACTTCACCGATTGACGGTGCGCCGGCAACATTAGGCACAGCGGGTATAACCTATAACAACCGTGGCGATGCCAATGACGGTGGTGACTTCTGGCCGAATAATGGTGCCAGAGATTGCCCGCGTTTAGTGGATGAAGTGAATCTGGCGGGTGTAGGTGAAGACGGTATTGTCGGCACAGCGGATGATCATCCGGATGCGGAAACCACCCGTGGTGGCCCGCATTTTACTACGCATGATCGTAATGACCGTTATGTTGCAACCAGCAACTACTTTGTAGATTTACGTGAGTTTGCGATTAAAGACGTTGATTTACTGTTATCTGCACTGGGCTTAGGCCACGGTTGGGAAAACGGTTCCGGCGGCGCAATTCCTAATGCTTATCCACCGGGTGGACCGGGTGCGGGTGATTATGCGGTTGGTGGCTTAGGCCAGGTGCATGCACTGCTGGGTGTTGATGGTGGCATCGGGAATATTCTTCCGGGCACCGGCTCAGTGGGTGATGACACGGTTTGTATGATGAAGTGGAATCGCAAACGTCAGAACCTGAAACTGGATAAACGCTTTAATGCGAACGATCCAAACTCACCCACCGGCTGTATTGATATGGACTTCGGCGATACCGGTAACAAGTGGGTTGGAACTCGTCATCCGGATGCGGGCAATGCGACGCCTCATGGCATGTCATTTGTGAAGGTGGGTTCAAACCGTTACTTCACTAATGGTGAGCTGGCGGATAATGATGATGATCGTCATCAT
>CAZHEA010000123.1:0-1702 GCA_964531165.1 uncultured Thiotrichaceae bacterium | reverse complement strand
ATCATGATTAATGCAGGTTAATCATGGCTTCCGCTTTAATGCGGAATAACCAGAGCCTGATCCTTTTTAAGGATCAGGCTTTTGTGGTTTTAAATTCTCGACTTATGTTCAGGCTATTTAAAATTCAGATAAAAAATAAAACCCAAAAAACATCGTCATCCCCGAATGCCTGTGTCGGGGATCCAGTGGCTTATGTAGTCAAAGTCGCTAGATTCCCGACACAGGCATTCGGGAATGACAGCGTTTTTTAACTACTGAATTTGTTAAACCGGTAAAAAGGCAATAAACATCTAAACTAAATCATGATGAATAAAAAGTTTTTAATAATTAGCATTCTAGTTTTCGGTATCAGCCTGGGCGGTATTTTGGGCAGTATTGTCGGTATTTTAGTCGATCGTCAACTCAGAGCGCCAGCTGAAAAAAAACAGACGGCGGTTGAACACGCACAAAAACATCTGTTAAAAAATTATATCTGTCCCATGCACAGTGAAGTATTAAGCGCGGATGAGGGCAGCTGCCCGATTTGCGGAATGGATTTGGTAAAAATAAAACCCGCCAATGAAGGTGAAGACGCTTCTATTGTCAGGGTGCCTCCCATGACGATTAATAATATGGGTGTAAGGGTGGTATTGGTGCAAAGAAAATCACTGGCACGAAAAATTGAAACCCCGGGCTTTATTCAGCAAACCCGTAAGGAAAGTTTCAGTGTATTAAAAGCACCGGCAAAAGGCCGGGTGAAAAAGTTTTATTTTCGTAAAGGCCAGTGGCTGGAAAAAGGTGATGCGCTGATTGATCTGGAGCTGGATGATCTGGAGCTAGTGCAGAATAAGCACCTTGAACTGTTACAAAAAAATACATCAGATAAAAATACAGCTGAAAAACTGACTACCGAACAGACCCGAAATTTAATGTTAAGAGCGGGGATGTCAGAAGCGCAGATCACTCATCTGGAAAATACACAAAAAACATCACCACTCATTACATTGTATGCAAAGCATGCGGGTGAAGTAAAAGAGCTGCGGGTGAGTGAAGGTGAGGCGGTGAAGTCAAACCAGATGCTATTGAGTCTGGGTGGGTTGCTGCGGGTGTCGGTAGTCGCCAATGCCTTTCAACGGGATGCAAACTGGATACGCCCGGGTAATAAAGTGGATATTATTATGCCGCATAATGCCGCCAAAGTCTGGCCGGGTGTGGTGAGTAGTGGCGCGACTTCAATTAATACCAACTCACAAAATATCGGCGTGAAATTAACCTTTAATGCACCGGACACAGAAGTAAAAAATGGCATGTATGTAGTGGGGCATATTTATGGAAAAGAAAGAAAAAATGTTTTGGCGATTCCCCGGGATGCGGTGATTTATTCGCAAAATAATAACCGGGTGATTGTGGCGCTGGGTGAAGGCCGATTTAAACCTGTGCCGGTTAAAACCGGTATTGTTTCCGGTGATGAAGTGGAAATTATCAGTGGTTTGCAGGAAGGTGATACGGTGGTGGTGTCGGCACAGTTTTTAATTGATTCGGAAAGCAGTTTGCAGGCGAGTTATCGGCGTATGTCCGGGGTTGAGTGAATTGATCGAAGCATGAAAAAAGAGCATGAAAAAAGAGAAAGTATTGTCATTCCCGAATGCTTGTATCGGGAATCCAGCGACTTTTGTTTGTTCGAAGTCACTTGATTTCAACCCAATTTATATCTGTATAGCGT
>CAZHEA010000122.1:0-7626 GCA_964531165.1 uncultured Thiotrichaceae bacterium | reverse complement strand
GCTATACGCAAGAACAGAAGTTAAAAAAAAAGAATAGAATTCGCAATTTATAATACCGAGTATACCTGCGATGCACTTCACCTAATGAAGACCTTAAACCATCTTCACAACTCGGCACCATGACTAGATGAAGGTGGTTTGGCATTAAACAGTATGCCCATACTTGCGCACCTGATTGTCGGGTATACTCAGGCATCAAATCAAGGTAGTACAGATAGCCTTCCTCGCAGAAAAATGTTTTTTGCCTTCGATTACCACGCTGGGTGACATGGTTTCGGTATCCTGAAACAACAATTTTTGGCATCCTGGGAGAGTGTAAATATTTCTGTGTAACTGTCATGGTTAAATGTAATCAGTTAAACGTTCTTCAAATTCAATCATAAACCTATTCAGTGCAGGCTTCCAGTTTCTGATTGGCAGTGTCCACTTTTTTGATGTTTCTTGTGTCGCCAGATAGATAACTTTTTTAGCCGAGTCATCGGTTGGAAACAGTTTACGTTTTTTGATGGCCTTACGTATAACACTATTCAATGATTCGATAGCATTCGTTGTATACAAACTGGGGGCAGATTGAAGCGTACTGGAATTAACGGACATCGTAAATTAGGGTCAATAGACTCAGGAGTATATGATGACCAAACGAAAGATCTTTTCCAAAGAGTTTAAATTAGAAGCTGTTAGGCAGCTAGAGCTAGGCGATAAATCTCCCAACGATATTTCTACCGACCTAGGTATACGCCGTAATATGCTTTACAAGTGGCAAGAGCAACTAAAAAAACATGGAGATGACGCATTTAAAGGCCCAGGCCGGCATCCTGTCGATCAGAGTGATGAGGTCGCTCGATTACATAAAGAGCTGGCTGACGTTAAGGAAGAGCGTGACATCCTAAAAAAAGCCGCCGCGTACTTTGCGAGAGAGCTGAAGTAAAGTACGCATTTCTAGAGCGCCACCGTAAATCATTTACGGTTGTGGCTTTATGTAAGGCATTAAAAATCAGTCGTTCTGGCTATTACGACTGGCGTAATCGGAGTGAAAGCCAACGTGCTATCCGTGATCGAACCTTGCTTGAACATATTAGCCGTGTGCATAATCAGTCTCGGCAGCATTACGGCATAGTAAAATGCTGGAAACAGCTGAACAGTGAAGGCGTAACCTGTGGCCGCGACTGCGTCGCCAGACTACGACGAGAACATAAAATATTTTCTCGTCGGCGTAGGCGGTTTGTTGTCACCACACGTTCCAAGCATACTTTCTGGATAGCGCCCAACCGGCTTAAACGAGATTTCTGCTCTGCTACACCTAACCGTGTCTGGGTGGGCGATGTGACCTTTATTGCAACACGTGCAGGCTGGTTATATCTAGCGGTTCTGCTTGATTTGTTTTCCCGCAAAGTGATTGGTTGGTCAATGTCGAACAACAATAACGGAAAACTAGTACAAGATGCCCTTGATATGGCTATACAACACCGACAACCAAACGAAGGGGTAATTCATCATACCGATCGTGGTTCAACGTACGCAATGAAGTCGTATCGAGACACATTAAGCCGCTATGGTATGATTTCCAGTATGAGTCGTAAACGTGACTGCTGGGATAATGCAGTTGCCGAAAGTTTCTTCTCTAACCTGAAAAATGAACTGATTTACTGGCACAACTTCAGAACACGTGAAGAAGCCAGGGCAGCAATTTTTGATTACATTGAAGTATTTTATAACCGGCAACGGCTACATCAAACGCTCAATTACCAAACACCAGAGCAGTTTGAAAAGATGTACGATGTTGCTTAATTTGACTGTCCGTGAAAGTCAGTACGCTTCACTCTGACCCCGATTTTTTTGCGGTTTTTTTTATAAATTTTTATATTCTATAGACTCATGAATATAATTGAAATCCGAGTCCTTCCGCGTTTTATCAATCCAATTTATTTCGATGGAGTTTCTTATCATTTTCAACCATTTAACACTATTTACAGTATCCCCTAATAATGAATATAGTGCAGCAATATTATAAATAGCCTCTTCTTTCCCTACGTTATCATCAACATTACTATATAAATATTTAAAGTAATCAAGCGATTTATCGAACAATTTTTGTTTGTAGTAACAAATTGCAACCATAGACATATAGGGTATTAATTTATTATCTTCAGAGAGATTTTCGCTCAAATAAGGCTTTAAATATTTTATGCTATTCTCACAATCATCCAGCTTATAGCTAGCAGCTCCAGCCAATAATATCATTTCATAATAAACAGATACTGCGTGCGCATCAGCTAACTCTTTATTTTTTATTATGTAATTACTTACCTCATTTATTGCCTTATTAAATTTTTCTTTTTTAAAAAACACCCAACCTTTTAATAAAGAAACATCTCCATACTTGGTTTCTCTTAATTTATTTGCAATATTCTCAGCCTGAGATAACTGACCTATATCAATCGCTTTATATGCATCATCTAACGATGGTTCACTAGGATAAACATTACATCCATACAAAGTATAAATATATATAAAAATATGAAGGAATTTTTTCATACAAATACCACTAATACTAAATAGGACAAGAAAATTCAACTGTAACGCCATCTGTTTTTGGCTTGATAATAAGCTCCCCAGGTATAAACTTTAGAAATGCTGGGTCGTGATGAATTAAGGAATCAATTTTTTTACCCAGTGGTTTCAGCTTTTTCAGATCACCAATATTAATTTTACCCGCCTTATCAGGTAAGTTATTAATTGCGTCCTCTATTTTTTTATCTATGAATAAGTGCAACTCGAGTAGCCCATTAATATCTATAAAAGTTAATGGATTTCCTCTAACATATCCGTAAGTGTTTAAACCACCACCCAACCCAATAGGATCACTTTCAATATATCTTCCAATAGACGGATCATAGTCACGGAAGTAATTATAATGCAACCCACTCTCCACATCATAATACTGCCCAGGAAACCGAAGATTCATAACCACCTTTTTCCCATCCCCATCAACATCCTCATCCACGGTGGCTTTACCAAATGGTGTGG
This sequence comes from uncultured Thiotrichaceae bacterium, assembly GCA_964531165.1. Lineage (GTDB taxonomy): Bacteria > Pseudomonadota > Gammaproteobacteria > SZUA-229 > SZUA-229 > SZUA-229. The sequence goes on along the minus strand of CAZHEA010000122.1, from coordinate 4,599 downwards.
CAATCGCTTGCCATACCGATGCACCTGTTTTATCTGTCAGTAGTTTAGGTGTTCCTAGATGGTCGTTATGAATATAATAAATGTTGGTGTCATAACTGGCTGCTTTGCAACTATTTTGTGTAATGGCACAATTTATTACCAGATTTGAATCACTAGTATCCAGTACATTATCTCCATTAATATCTTTACTCAAATCATTGCTCATATAATGATTAAAATACCAGATCACAAAGTCTTCAACACTTATAACGCCATCGTCATCCATATCAGCATTCAGAAAGTTTTCTTTACTACTCGGACGATGTACCAACATAGCTAGTGGTTGATCATTGAGGTAGATATACTCTTTCTGCACCTGACCGGTTGGGCTGATTTCAGCCAATAGTTTGCCGTTTAAATCGTACATATAGGTGCGACTTTGGTAGTAACCATTCGTACCTGCTACACCGGGAGCTTTAAGCTGTTTTACCACCCGTTGTCCAAGTCCATTGTACTGGTATTTACTCCCAGCACTGGTAGATTTAAGGCGGTTATCAGTAGTGTAACCCAAGCTCAAACCATGTGTGTTTTCTGTATTGCCATTGGCATCCATGATGATGGCTTCATTGCCAAGCATCGCTAGCCTGTTTGACTGTGGCTGGTAGCTACTATTGGTTGTGCTACCATCTTGTATCCTACGTGTTCGGTTACCAACTTTGTCATAGTCATAATTATAGTCACCAAGCAAACCAGCAGAACTAACCAGACGATTATGCGCATCGTAAGCATAATTTTGAGTCAAATACAGGCCGCTATCAAGAGTAATAGAATTTGTTGGATTTCCATTTTCATCATAACTTTTCAGATAATCAAAATACAAATTCGGTGTGCCGTTAATATATGGACGATAAGCCTGATCCTTCATGTTCAGCAAAATCCAGTTGTTCCCGTAGGTTTGTGATTTAATATCATCAAACGGACGGTAAAGAATGTTTTTTGTTAGAAAAGTATCAACACCATTCTGGCTGAGTGTTACCTGATTAATATTCCCTGTTACATCATATGTGTAGCGAATTATGATACCGCTCGGGTAATTAACGTTACTGATTCGTCCGGAAGTGCCATAATTATATGTAACGCTGTTGCTGGCCTGGTTATAGCCTGTCCATGTATTAATAGATTGATCAAGATTTGTAATGTCTCCAAAGCCATTATATTGATAACTTAATGTACTGTTATTACGCTGGCTATTACATAAACGTCCATTGCCACCAGGGCAGGTATCATACGTATTATTTACATCGTCTTCAGAACCGGGAGCATCTATGCTTATCAAGCGGTTCAATGCATCATAGGTATAATTAAACAACTGTAGTTTTGCATCAATAAGTGACGAAATGTTCCCCGCTTCATCATGAGTATAAGTTCTCGTACCTGTATCGGGACTGGTCTCCGTAATCAGATTTCCTAAATCATCATAAATATAAGTTGTTTGTCCGCCGTTTGAATCAGTAATTCCAGTCAGATTATCCTGCACATCATAATTGAGCATGGTAAGGGCATCGGCTGTTTGTGGGAAACTACCAGCCATGTCCTGATTTATCTGCGTTAATCGACGCAAATTATCGTAACTGTAATCGGTGGTAACATTTTTACCATCCACTGTTTTATCCAGTGTGCCGTCAGGAGACCATGTTTCTGTTAACTGCTCATTCACCTGTGTACGTAGTTGCAACCTGTTGTAATCATCAAATGTTTGGCTGAATCGCTTCCTGAGAAGACCACCTGCATCACGGATGTTTTCCTGTTCAACATTGCCTTCGCTGTCGAGAATATACTCAATGGTATTACCCAGGCCGTCAACAATACCGATTAAGCGACGTGCATCATCATAGTTTAATGTTAGTATGGTTTTATCGGTAACATCCACACCAGTTGTGATGGTTTTTACTTCACCGGTAGCGAGATAAGTCCATTCAGTGAGGCGATGCGCAGTGTTTGGATCAAACCGTGATAGTGACTGTAGACGATCATTGCCGTAATAGTAGGAGAAGGTTGACTGCACATTATTGGCATCAACATAGGTTTTTACCTTGCCTGTTGGTGTGTACGTTATGCTGTCATAAAGTGTGATGTTTAATGGCGTAGTAACACGTTTTATGCGTGCACGATTATTACCCTGTGTTACGTTGTCAGGGTAATAACTAATTGTGTTGATGTCATTTACATCTGTACGCGGGCCATCTATTTGCGTTAGCTGGTGGAATGGACCATTGTATTCAAACGCTGTGGAACGAGAAATAGCTGTGCCGTCTGGCTTGAAACCATTAATGATAACCGCAGTATTATTTCCAAAATCATCGTATAAGTTAGTAGTAATTTTATTACCACCCGGATAGACAGATGCTTCCGTGATAGAGGCTATTTTATTATGGTAACGTGGATCGTAGGTGTAAGTGGTCTGACGTTGTTCAGGTGTGCCTGCCGCTTCAATGATTTTACCAGGATTGCCTTTGTTATCGTACAGACTGTATTCGGTACGCTGGCCTTTGTTCTCTGTATACTCCATATACCCCGTCATCGCATCATGCTCGAATTTTATTGGATTGTTACCAGTAATTTCTGCGACAATGGGGCCACCACCACCTGGATGTGTCAAATAAGTTGAATTGATATTATTTATTGTTCCTGTGATTTCGGATTTTCGAACAGTAGTAATAATGCGCGTACCTTTGCCAGCACTGTCAGCGTAAACTATTTCTACACGGTCTTTCTCCTTGGCAACGCCGTGCACACTTAAATTAGCTCTTTCTTCGGTATTATACGTCCACGTAGCATATCGCGTTCCTGTTTCATCTGTAATGCCCGTCAATAATTGGACGTTTTCGGTATTTTCATAATGATATTGTCGTAGCTTTCCATCCGGAAAATCAACAGATATTAATGTATGGTTGGTATTGTCGTAGTTAAAACCCCAGTTTCTATTATCATGCGTAGTAACTGTTTTTATTCTGTTATATTGATTCGTATCGCCATAGCTTTCATAAACAAAAGTTAAGCTTTCACCTGTTTGGTTAACGACCTGACTTAATAAACCAGTAAGCTCATCATAGATTAATGATTGAACATATCCCTGTGCTGAGGTAATTGATATTAATTTTCCGTCACTATTATATTCTTCTATAGAGTCATCAGCCATGTGCAGACGAAAGGTGGTAACTGTATCGACAACTATTTTTTCAACCGTCTCGCCTGTGCTATGAACATTGGCAAAATCATCAAAATTACGAAAAACAATCGCCTCGTCTGTTTCGCGTAAAAAACGCATATACCCACCGAGATTGTTAGGTCCCGGTGTGTTGTTATAGCTAACGCCTCCTGATGCCTTTCCGGAAAATAACTCATAAATATCCAGTACCATTTTCACATTGCCACCAGGAGCATCTAATATATAACATTGTCCTGTTGCTCCAAATGAGGAGATAGGTGTTAGGCGATATTCTGCGGCAGAACCGTTTAGCCAGCTGTAATTCAGTTTATTTCTATATTCTCCCCAGCCAGATGTGCAAGCTTCTTCTTTCGTTAAATAAATTTGTCTGGCATTAACAGGTGCAGTATTTTTTTTACCAAAGCCGCTGGCAACTCCGCCTAACAATGGGGGTTGTTCTGGTTGTGCAACAGGGTTAAAGCCGCTTGCTGAACCATAGTTGTATAGGTCAAAGCGGTTACCTGTGGGGGTATCTGAAAACATCAAGCGTCTGCTATAACTGTGTGTCCATTTATTTAGACTAGAGCTGCTATAAAATAAATCTAACACCAAAGGCTGAGCTGCATTTAAATTTATAAGCGGCTCTTTCTGTTTTTTAGCACCTGTAACTGGGTCAATGGGGTTCCCCACTGTGCATAAGTTTTTATTTTTATCGTAAGCTGTGCCTATTTCATAAACAGGGTAATAATAAGTATTAAATAAATATTCTGGCTCTTCATCAGGGGGTAATCCACAATTAACATTCTGTGGCCATGGAAAAGCACTGTTGCCATTTGCACATAAGCTTCCTGCCTCAAAATTAGTTTGCCCAGCCCAAACATTACCACCGCTGCAACCGCCACCTAAAGGATTAGCAAACGCAAGGCATGAGCTTCTAGCACTATCATAACTCTCTGCAAAGAGAGCATTGGAGGTGGTAAAAGCGTTCGAATATGATGGAAATGCCACAATTAAAAGAAAAATAAGCAGTCTGTTTTTTATTCTATGAGTAACTGTAGAAAAAAAAGCGCCTTTAATAGCTGCTTTATAGAGAAAAATTAAGAATTTATATTTTAGAGTTAAGCGCGTGCAGCATTCCTTAGAGATAAACATGTGTGGTACTCCTTGTATCCAGTTTTAGAATTTTTAAATCACATCTACAACTACTTCGTGATTGCCGCTAAATCTATCAAACTAAAACTATAAAAACAACACAATATTATTACCATTTACCGATAAACTTAAACCCACTCTAAACGCATCTATAAAAATTCATGCAAACAAGTATAATTACAACTTTTATAACGAATGATAATCATATGGCTCAATACGTATTCACCATGAGCGGCGTCGGTAAAGTCGTTCCACCTAAA
>CAZHEA010000121.1:0-7688 GCA_964531165.1 uncultured Thiotrichaceae bacterium | reverse complement strand
ACGGCCATCTCTATTAATTGATTGCGCCCTTAATTAGATCTATTGCTAATGTTTTTGCTTGATATCAATAAAAAAGACCCTATATAACTTAATCTAAGAATAAGTTAACCGGAGATACATATATGTTAGGCGAAAAGCACGATTTAATTCACGAACTCCCCGAACACAAAGATCAGATTCATAATCTGAAGATGAACAATAAACATTTCGAAAAACTGTTTGATAAATACCATGACATGGACCACCAGATAAGACGCATAGAAGAAGGTATTGAAACACCTGACGACAACTACACCGAGCAGCTAAAAAAAGAACGACTACAGCTAAAAGATGAATTACTGTCCATAATTAAGAGCGCATAACCGGCAAAAACTTATGACTGATTACTCAAAATACCAGTCCAAACTAATAGCGCTACGCAATGACTTAACTCAACGCGTAAATGCTATCAGCAAAGACCTGCATCACGAGGAAATTGCCATCGAAAAGGATTTTGCCGAACAGGCAACCCAGCTTGAGAACGACGAGGTACTGAACTCACTCAACGATGAAGCTAAAGCACAGGTTATGCAAATAGATAAAGCTTTACTGCGAATTAAAAACGCGACATTTGGACGGTGTTGCGAATGCAGCGCTGAAATAACCTCACAAAGACTGGATGTAGTGCCTTACGCCGAATACTGCATTGCCTGTGCGCGGCAGCATTAATGGTTATCTAATAAGTTGTTAAATTATAACTGGTTCACTCTTTAGCCGTGTTTTTGATGTATTATTGCAGCCACATATAATACGCAAAAAAATCAGAGCACGGACTAAAAATGATGAACAAAATTACCGCTATTACCTTTAGTGCTGCCATCATCTGCAGCACACAGACAGCCACAGCATTAACCATTAATTTCGATTATAGCTACGATACCAGCGGTTTTTTTAACCCTGATCGCAGCACCATCCTTGAAGCTGCCGGCAACCGCATTACCTCACGCATTAACGATAGCCTTGGCGCTATCAACAGCAGTGGCGTCAATCAATTTGATCCCATCTTCAGCACACCGGACGGATCAGGAACAACTACCATCAACGGCGCAAACATTAACGCCGACACGCTAACCATTTATGTGGGCGCGCAGTCATTTTCCGGCAACACACTTGCACAGGCGGGCCCCGGCGGCTTCTCATCAAGCAGAGGCATTGATACAAGTCGCGGCCAGGGCACAACCCTCGGCCCCACTGCCACCGATTTTGGCCCATGGGGTGGCAGCATGTCATTTAATGCTAATACCAACTGGTATTTTGACACTGACACCAGCACTACCGAAGCCTTCTCCGGCAATGATTTTTATTCTGTTGCATTACATGAGCTAGGCCATGTATTTGGCATTGGCACCGCTGACTCCTGGAACAACCAGATTACCGGCTCTGATTTCACCGGCACCAGCTCAAGTGCATTATTCGGCGCAAACATTGCACTCAATAATAACAGTCACTGGGCAAACGGTATCAGTTATAACGGACAGGAAGCGTCGATGACCGCCAGCATTACCACCGGCACACGTAAAGATTTCACCGAACTCGATTTTGCCGCCCTTAAGGATATCGGCTGGCAAGTTACGCCGGTTCCACTGCCACCTGCATTTTTTCTTTTTGCCAGCGGCCTGCTGGGTTTAATAGGCATCAGCCGTAAGACACGTAAGTTAAGACAGTAACGACTATTCGCGCAAAGCCGCTTAACCCGGACTTTGTGCGAATAAACTCAATGAATTTCAAAATCATATCTGCTTAACTGAGCGACGCTTGATTCAACCAGAAAAACATAGATAGAACTCAACTAAATTCAGGTATAAGATAGTCAGATGATCCCGACTATTTTTGACCATGAAGCATCTTAAATTTTTAAAGAGTTATTCCTTATGTCCACAATCAAGCCGTTATTTTTTATCTTCATACTTTTATCTTATTTACCTTCTCTACTTGCTGACCAACATCTGTCAACGATAAATTCAACAGACGAATACAATATCGTAGCCATCGATTATCAGAACCTGGCTATTGCCGTTAACGTTCGCGACACATGGAAACTGAACAACATTAGCAGCTATACATATACCGTTATAAATAAGTGTTTTTGTGATATTGCCAAGCGCGCACAGGTATTTGTATATAACAATCGCATTGTAAAAGTGCTCGATCTGGATAAAGGCAATCTGCCACTGGACGAAATTGAATTTGAAAAATACAAAACCATAGATGAATATGTCACTTTTATAAATGACACATTAAAAAAACCACTGGATAAAGCTTACATTGATCATGACAGACATCTGGGTTTCCCGTCAAAAATCTTCATCGATCCAAACAAACGACTGGCAGATGACGAAACCAATATTAATATCAACAATTTAAACCTTCTCGTCAAAGAACAATATGACAACTAGTTAAAAAGTGAAAAAAATCGCTCTATTTGTTGATGTTCAAAATATTTATTACACCACTCGCGACACCTACGGCCGGTCGTTTAATTATCGCGAATTTTGGAAAAAGATAAATGCACAGGGCGACATCTGTTACGCCTTTGCCTATGCAACTCAGCGCCATGACGACAAACAAATTAAATTTCAGGACGCATTGAAACATATCGGATTCACGGTAAAACTTAAACCCTATATTCAACGCAGCGATGGTTCTGCAAAAGGCGACTGGGATGTCGGCATTACCATAGATGTTTTAGATGCCGCCAAAGATGTAGACACCATTATTCTACTTTCCGGCGATGGCGATTTTGATTTACTACTAGACAAGGTCAGCAACAGTTATGGCGTGAGCACGGAAGTCTATGGCGTACCACAGCTTACCGCTAATTCATTGATAAAAGCCACCGGTGCATTTCATCCGATTACTGAAAATATGCTGATGTAATCGAGCTCTACAGATTAATTTCAGATTAACCCGAAAACTGGATTAATCACGAATCAAGCCTGCGTTATCCTCCATCTGTAACCCGCACCTTGCCCCTCAGCTGTTTGGCTTTTCCGCGACGGGTTTTATTATCCACCCGCCGTGCTTTAGCGGCTCTACCCGGCTTAGTGGCGATGCGCTTTACCTGCATGACTGAAACCCGCTTTATTATTTCGCACAACCGCTGAAGTGCATCTTCCCTGTTTTTTTCCTGCGTTCTAAAGCACTGAGCTTTTATAATAATCACGCCATCTTTAGTAATGCGCCGGTCTTTTAATTGCAATAGCCTTTCTTTATAAAATACAGGTAAAGAAGATTGCTGAATATCAAAACGCAAATGTATTGCGCTGGACACCTTATTAACATTTTGCCCGCCCGCCCCCTGTGCCCGAATCGCGGTTAATTCAATCTCATTATCAGGCAACATCACCGTGTTAGAAATGCGCAACATAATTATTATCTTCAGCCATTTTATGTATAGTTAATACAGATCAAATTATTTACATTCCTTATCGAATGGAATGCGTAAAAACCACACAATTGTATGATATATTATAAACATCAGGGCATCTTAGCCTATTTAAATTCCAACATCATGGATACCAATATGCACTATACAAAAGATCATATGTCAGAGCTGGACATATTAATTCAATACAGCCTTGATTCAACTCAGCAGGGCATAAAAATTCATTCCAGCGCAGAAGAAGACAAAATAGAAGCTGTCGAACGCCTGTTTGATAAAGGCCTTGTGACAGCTATTGACGGAGGCTACCTGACCGAGCTTGGCAGACGCGCCGCCGAACATGCACAGTCACTTATTTTAATGCTGGCCCCACACCATGAAAATATAGCCAGCTAACGACAACCGGTTCGGCCATCAACTCAATACGATACCAACGGTGCTTATTATTTTTTGCTCACCCATGAAGTCAGTAGCACCACACCACTGACGAATGCCAGCACCACTGACATCACCATCAACGCCTCCGCCATGGTGACACCAAATAATAGTTCCGGCGTATAACCACAGGAAGCTTCTACCTGAAACAGCCACGGTAGCCATTGCTCAATGGCAAACCATGCAGGCAGACCGGCATTAAAACCACAGTCGGCAAACACAAAGCCCTTTTCCGTACCCAGCAATAAATAACTTCGCTCAATTAAGCCTGCCGCAACAAACACCACAGCCAGTTGAGACAGCATATTACCGACAAAATACTTCCGTAGTATCAGCCCCATAACTGCAACCAGAATTAATAATGAAATCCAGAGGCGTATCTGAATACACACCACACAGGGCAGCTCTTCAAAGACATACTGGTAAATGAGTGCCACCACTAACAAACTCAGCCCACCAACAATATAGGTGAGCCAGTAGAGCGGCGAGCGGGAAATATCTGATAATCTGTTAATAGCGTTCATAGCCCCATTATCGACGGTTTAAAGCCGTAAAATCAAGTATTTATGCGTCTGTCGACTACACAACATATCTCATTATTAAAAGTGGCTTATATTAGCCATTCATGTATAATGCGCCCACAAATTGCAGTGGACACACCACTGCTACTGTACGGTGCACCTCGGTCTGCACCTGTATTCATGCTTTACTCAGCTCGAAACAAATTAACTGTTTCCGCCTCGACCGTCCCATAACACGCCATCGCGCTGTATGGATGGGCAGATACCAAAGAGAACCATAATAGATGTCATTTGAAACCCTCGGCCTGCGGGCTGAATTATTGCGTGCGGTTGCCGAAAAAGGCTACACCACACCCTCCCCAATACAATTACAAGCTATCCCGCCAATTCTTGAAGGCAAAGATTTAATGGGTGGCGCACAAACCGGCACCGGCAAAACTGCTGGCTTTACCCTGCCTTTATTAGAAAATTTAATGCAAGCCGACAAGCACCAGAAAGGCAAAGCGATTCGCGCACTGGTATTAACGCCTACCCGTGAACTCGCGGCACAGGTTGCAGAAAGCGTTGAAGAATACGGCAAACACTTACCCTTACGTTCCACGGTAATTTTTGGTGGTGTCAGCATTAACCCGCAGATTAAAAAACTGCGTAACGGTATCGATATTTTAGTAGCGACACCGGGTCGTTTATTAGACCACGTCGGCCAGAACACCCTTGATTTATCAAAGCTGGAAATTCTGGTATTAGATGAAGCCGACCGTATGTTAGATATGGGCTTTATTCACGATATTCGCAAAGTACTGGCACTGGTACCAAAACAGAAACAAACCTTATTATTCTCCGCTACATTTTCTAACGATATTAAGAAACTGGCGAATGGCTTATTACACAACCCGACATTAATTGAAGTCGCACGGGTTAACGCGGCCACCGAAACCGTTTCACAAGTCGTTCACCCGGTAGATAAAAAACGTAAACGTGAATTACTGTCACTGTTAATTGGCCAGAATAACTGGCAACAGGTGCTGGTATTTAATCGCACCAAACATGGCTGCAATCGCTTAGTTGAACAACTCGGAACCGACGGCATAAGTGCCGCCGCTATTCACGGCAATAAAAGCCAGGGCGCAAGAACTAAAGCACTGGCCGATTTTAAATCCGGAAAAATCCGCGTATTAGTCGCAACTGACATTGCCGCGCGTGGCATTGATATCGACCAGCTGCCACATGTTGTAAATTATGAACTGCCGAATGTACCGGAAGATTATATACATCGCATTGGCCGTACCGGCCGTGCCGGTAACGAAGGTGAAGCCATGTCACTAGTGTGCGTGGATGAGCTAAAGCTACTTAAAGATATTGAACGTTTAATGAAACGCGATATAGAACAGGTCATTATTGATGGCTTTACGCCTGACCCGAGCATTAAAGCCGAGCCGATTCAAAATGGTCGCGGCGGCGGACGTGGTGGTCAACGCGGCAGAGGCGGCAATAGCCGTGGCGGCCAACAGAATAGACGCCCGTCCGGTAATGGAAAAAGTTCAGGCGGCAATCAACGACGCCGAAGAACTGAAGCGGCGTAATCTGATTTTTTAAAATGAGATTAAACGAAAAATAGTTTTGTTATATCTCTAAACATTTTTTTAAGTTTAAAGTTAGATGCCACATTACACATCTGATAAAAACTAATTTTAGGAATTAAAACAGTGCTAACAACAGCAAACATCACCATGCAATTTGGCTCTAAGCCACTTTTTGAAAACGTTTCCGTCAAATTTTCAGATGGCAATCGCTACGGCTTAATCGGCGCAAACGGTTGTGGTAAATCCACCTTTATGAAAATTTTAGGTGGTGACCTGGAAGCTACCGCGGGCAATGTGTCTAAAGACCCGAATGAACGCATTGGTAAATTAAAGCAGGATCAGTTTGCCTACGAGAAGTATTCGGTTATTGATACCGTATTGATGGGCCATGAAGACCTATGGAAAGTAAAGTCTGAGAAAGATGCTATTTATGCCAACCCGGAGATGACTGAAGCAGACGGTATTCGTGCCGGCGATTTAGAAGCCGAGTTTGCAGAAATGGACGGCTACACAGCCGAAGCTCGCGCCGGTGAGTTATTACTCGGTGTCGGCATTCCAGTTGAGCAACATTACGGCCTGATGTCCGCCGTGGCTGCTGGCTGGAAATTACGTGTACTACTGGCGCAGGTATTATTTTCCGAGCCGGATATTATGCTGCTCGACGAACCCACCAACCATCTCGATATAAAAACCATCAACTGGCTGGAAGGCATTTTAAACGCCCGTAACTGCACCATGATAATCATCTCCCATGACAGACACTTTTTAAACAGTGTATGCACCCATATGGCAGATTTAGACTACGGTGAAATTCGCATGTACCCCGGCAACTACGATGAGTACATGACGGCTTCAACACAGGTACAGGAACAGTTACTTTCTAATAACGCAAAAAAATCGGCTGAAATTGCTGAACTTAAAGCTTTTGTTAGCCGCTTCTCAGCCAATGCATCCAAATCAAAACAGGCTACCTCTCGCGCTAAAAAGTTAGATAAAATTTCCCTCGATGAAGTTAAACCCTCAAGCCGTAAAAACCCGTTCATTCAGTTTGTTGAGGACAAAAAACTTCACCGTACCGCTTTAGAAATAGAGCATCTCAGCAAAACTTTTTCTAATGGCGAAACGAATAATGAAGTCATTAAAGATTTCAACTTAATGGCTGAAGTCGGTGAACGCATTGCTATTATTGGCCCCAACGGCATTGGTAAAACCACCTTGTTAAGATGCCTGTACGGCGATTTAGACGCCACTGCCGGAAAAATTAAATGGTCTGAAAATTCAGACTTAGGTTATTACGCACAGGACCACGCAGCTGACTTCGAAAAAGAAAGCACCCTGATCGACTGGATGAGTGAATGGGGTCAGGAAAAAGATGACGAACAAGTAATTCGTAGTGCACTGGGGCGCTTATTGTTTTCACAGGATGACATTACAAAATCGGTTAAAGTTTTATCCGGTGGTGAACAGGGTCGCATGCTGTTCGGCAAATTAATGTTGCAGAAAAATAATATTTTATTATTAGATGAGCCAACCAACCACATGGATATGGAATCGATTGAATCATTAAATCTGGCGCTGGAAAACTATCCGGGCACATTAATATTTGTCAGCCATGACCGTGAGTTTGTTTCATCACTAGCAACCCGCGTACTCGATATGACAGAAAATGGCATTATTGATTTTCGCGGCCCGTATGAAGAATATGTGGCGAGCCAGAATACCGGTAAA
>CAZHEA010000120.1:0-7693 GCA_964531165.1 uncultured Thiotrichaceae bacterium | reverse complement strand
ATGATGATGGTACCCGAAGCCTGGCAGAATGATGCCAGCATGAGCGAAGAAAAACGCGCATTTTACGAATACCAGTCAGCACTGATGGAACCCTGGGATGGCCCGGCCTCCATCGTATTTACCGATGGCCGTTATATCGGCGCAACCTTAGATAGAAATGGTTTACGCCCGAGTCGTTATTACTTAACACATGACGACCGTGTGGTTATGGCATCAGAAGTTGGCGTATTACCGATCGATGCCGACAATGTAAAATTCAAAGGCCGATTGCAGCCGGGTAAAATGTTTTTGATCGATTTCGATCAGGGTCGAATGATTCCCGACGAAGAAGTTAAACATGAGTTTGCAGCAAAGCAGCCGTATCATCAGTGGCTATCTAATCAGCGCATTGCCCTGTCACAACTGGAACCTAACCAGGAGCCACACGGCTTTAATCAGGAAACACTATTAGAACGCATGCGCGCTTTTGGTTACACATCAGAAACCATGCAGTTCATGTTGTTGCCATTAGTAAAAGATGGTCGTGATCCGGTCGGTTCGATGGGTAACGATGCAGCTTTAGCCTGCATGTCTGATAAATCACGGATGATTTACGATTACTTCAAGCAACTGTTTGCACAGGTCACTAATCCGGCTATCGATTCGATTCGTGAAGAAGTGGTTATGTCGCTGCAGTGCTACATCGGCCCTGAAAAAAATATTTTAGAATCATCGGAAGAACATGCGCACCGCTTATTAGTGCCGCATCCGATTTTAACCAATGAAGAACTGGCAGCACTTAAGCATATTGACTTCCGTGGCTGGACATCCGCCACATTAGACATGACTTACGACAAGTCTGAAGGCACTAGCGGTTTATCTAAAGCCATAGATCGTTTATGCACAGAAGCTGAACAGGCGATTACCGATGGTCACAGTTTAATTGTTTTATCTGACAGAAATATTTCTGCCAATCGCATTCCGGTTAGCGCACTATTAGCAACCGGCGCAGTGCACCAGCATTTAGTACAAAAACACTTGCGCACACGTATCGGCTTAGTGTTAGAAAGTGGTGAAGCGCGTGAGGTTCATCACCATTGCTTATTAACCGGTTACGGCATTGATGCAATTAACCCTTATCTGGCTTTTGAAGCTTTGTGGGATGCACAGCGTAAAGGTTTACTTGAAAGCGATACACACGACACCGACGAAAAAATTGTTGAAGGTTACAGAAAGTCCGTTGGTAAAGGCATGTTTAAAGTGTTTGCAAAAATGGGCATCTCTACTTTGCAATCGTATAAAGCCGCGCAAATCTTTGAAGCCGTTGGTTTAGCCGATGAAATCGTTGCTCGTTGTTTTGATGGCACTGCCAGTCGAATTCAGGGTGTGGGTTTTGATGTGGTTGCAGAAGAATCTATACGTCGCCACGCTTTAGGGTATGACGAAACTAACGTTTCGATTTTACCAAACCAGGGAGACATGCACTGGCGCGCCAAAGGCGATAGTCACATGTGGAACCCGCAAAGTATCTCTACTTTGCAACAGGCAGCTCGCACCGGCGATAAAAATGCTTACGAAAAATTTGCAGAGCTGGCTAACGAAGACACTAAAAAATGCACACTGCGCGGCATGTTAAATTTTAAAGCTGGCGTTAATAAATCTATCGACATCAGTGAAGTTGAAGAAACCAAAGAAATCGTAAAACGTTTCGCAACCGGTGCCATGAGCTTCGGTTCTATTTCACCTGAATCACATGAATCTTTAGCAATTGCAATGAACCGCATGGGTGGAAAATCCAACACCGGCGAAGGTGGCGAAGATGACGCACGCTGGACACCAGACGCCAATGGCGACTCACGTCGCTCTGCTATCAAGCAGGTTGCATCCGGTCGTTTTGGTGTAACGATTAATTACTTAACCAATGCAGATGAAATTCAGATTAAAGTTTCACAGGGTGCGAAGCCCGGTGAAGGTGGCGAATTACCCGGCACTAAAGTTGACGACCTAATTGCACGTTTACGTCACTCAACTCCGGGCGTAGGTTTAATTAGCCCACCACCACATCATGATATTTATTCTATTGAAGATTTAGCTCAGCTAATTCACGATTTAAAAAATGCCAATCGTGCCGCTCGAATTTCGGTTAAATTAGTTGCAGAGAATGGTGTCGGCACCATTGCATCCGGTGTAACTAAAGCACATGCAGATCACATTGTTATTGCCGGCCACGATGGCGGCACCGGCGCATCACCTATCACGTCTATTAAGCATGCAGGCTTACCGTGGGAATTAGGTGTCGCCGAAACTCATCAAACTCTGGTTATGAATAACTTACGTTCACGCGTCATTATTCAAACTGACGGGCAGATGAAAACCGGCCGTGATGTAGCCATCGCAGCATTACTCGGCGCAGAAGAATATGGTTTTGCAACGGCACCATTAATTACCATGGGCTGCATTATGATGCGTAAGTGTCACCTGAACACTTGCCCGGTGGGTATTGCAACACAGGATAAAGAGCTACGTAAAAAATTCACCGGCAAGCCAGAGCACATCGTAAATTATTTATTTATGGTTGCAGAAGATTTAAGAACAATCATGGCGCAGTTAGGCTTCCGCACCATCAATGAAATGATTGGCCGTGTTGATTGTTTAGAGCAGGCAACGGATTCTGAACACTGGAAGCAAAGCGGTATCGATTTAGCCATGCTGTTAACGCCCGCTGAAAAACCCCATGCGGATGTGGGCGTTTATCAAACCATGGAACAGGATCATGGCTTAGAAGACGCACTGGATAATCAGTTAATTGAATTATCAAAAGCCGCCTTAGAAAATGGCACAAAAGTAAATATTGATTTACCGGTGATTAACACTAACCGCGTAGTCGGCACCATGTTATCAAATGAAGTGGCTAAAAAATACGGCATGGATTTATTAGCAGACGATACGATTACGATTAAGCTAACCGGTTCTGCTGGGCAATCCTTAGGCGCATTTTTGGCCAAAGGCATTTCCATAGAAGTTGAAGGCGATGCAAACGATTACGTTGGCAAAGGTTTAAGTGGCGGACGCGTCATTGTCGCTCCCGCTAAAAATGCGACGTTTGTTGCCGAAGAGAATGTCATTGTCGGTAACGTGTGTTTATACGGTGCAACCTCCGGCGAAGCCTACTTCCGTGGCATTGCAGCGGAACGTTTCTGCGTAAGAAACTCTGGCGCTATTGCCGTAGTTGAAGGCATTGGCGATCACGGTTGTGAATATATGACTGGTGGTCGCATTGCGGTACTCGGTTCTATAGGGCGTAACTTTGCAGCGGGCATGAGCGGCGGTGTTGCTTATATCTGGGATCATGCGGGCGACCTTTCGACCAAGTGCAATATGGGCATGGTTGAGCTGGAAACGGTTTCTACGGATACAGACATTGCCGAATTAAAAACTATGATTGAAAACCACCTTAAGTACACCGGCTCTGCAGTTGCTGAGCGTCTACTGAAAGATTGGGACGGCACCTTAAGTCAGTTTGTAAAGGTTATGCCAACCGATTACAAACGTGTACTTGAAGAGCAAAAGAAAAAAGCCGACGCGGCTTAGTAAAAACACAAAAGCTTTTTACCGCAAATAAACGCGAATGCACGCCAATAAAAGCAAAAGCTGTTGTTGTTCCGCCACAGGCGTAACAACAATAACAATTTGCGTATATTCGCGTTTATTTGCGGTAAAAGCTTTTATAAAAGGTTAAAGAAACATAATGGGCAAAGTAACAGGTTTTAAAGAATTCGATCGCAAGACAGCACCTTACCGTGACGTCACTGAGCGCCTGAAAGATTTTGGTGAAATTTATACCGAGCATAATAATGAACACCTGATTACTCAGGGTGCACGTTGCATGGATTGCGGTATTCCATTTTGTCAGTCTAACGACGGCTGCCCGGTTGATAACTTAATACCCGAATGGAATGATCTGGTTTATAACAACCGCTGGGAAGATGCTAGCACACGCTTACACAGCACTAATAATTTTCCTGAATTCACCGGCCGTGTCTGTCCAGCACCCTGCGAAGGCGCCTGTGTTTTAGGTGTCAATAGCCCCGCCGTTACGATTAAAAATATTGAATGCGCCATCGTTGATCGGGCATTTGATGAAGGCTGGATAACTGCACAAAAGCCTGACACTAACACTGGCAAAAAAGTTGCTGTTGTTGGTTCCGGCCCTGCGGGAATGGCTGCAGCTCAAGAGTTAAATCGCATGGGCCACTCGGTAACGGTTTACGAACGTGCCGATCGTATTGGCGGCTTGTTAATGTACGGCATACCTAACATGAAGCTGGATAAGGGCGTAATTGATCGCCGCGTGCAGTTAATGAAAGATGAAGGTGTTGAGTTTAAAACCAATGCAGATGTCGGCAACAATATCGACATCAAAGAATTAAAGCAAAATACTGATGCGATTTTATTTGCCACCGGCGCTACCACACCCCGTGATTTACCGGTAGACGGCAGAGACTTAAGCGGCGTTCATTTCGCAATGGATTTTTTAACCGCGAATACAAAAAGCCTGTTAGATTCTAATTTAGAAGACGGTAATTATATTTCTGCCAAAGATAAACACGTTGTGGTTATCGGTGGTGGCGATACCGGCACCGATTGTATTGGCACCTCTTTACGTCATGGCTGCAAATCGGTCGTTAACTTCGAGTTAATGCCAACCCCGCCAGACGTTCGTGCTGAAAACAACCCATGGCCAGCATGGCCACATATCTATCGTGTCGATTACGGCCACGAGGAAGCATCAAAAGTACAGGGTAAAGACCCTCGCACTTATTGCGTTTTAAGCAAAGGATTCACTGGCACAGGCGGCCATGTTTCCAGTGTTAAGACCATTGAAGTAACATGGCAAAATAAAGACGGCAAATGGAATATGCAGGAAGTCGCAGGTTCTGAAAAAATATGGCCTGCAGATTTAGTGCTGTTAGCTATGGGCTTCACCGGTCCTGAACATTATGCCAGCGATGCATTAGGCATCGATTACGATGCACGTTCAAACTATCAGGCTGATTACGGCAAATATGCAACAAGTATTACAGGCATTTATGCTGCCGGCGATTGTCGTCGTGGTCAATCTCTAGTGGTTTGGGGAATTAACGAAGGCCGTCAGGCCGCTGTGGAAATTAATCACTTTCTAAAATAAGCAGGTGCGAACTTATTCGCACTTATCTGACAGCTGTTCGAATAAATTAAAACCAAAAAAAAGGCGCATCGTAATAACGATGCGCCTTTTTTCTGGTCAGCTATGACTATTTATAACTTAAAAGCCTTTAACTTTTAACTCGCCTTTAGTTGCAGGAACAAAACCATAAGACTTATATATGTCTTGAGCTTTATTACTAGCAAGATATGCTAAAAATGCATCCGCATTGTCCTGATTTTTACCTTTACTCATTACACCAATTGCATAAGCTACTTTGCTCTGCTTATTATATGGTGCCTTAATCGAAACACCATCAATTTTACGACCTTCGGCTTTCGCGTGAGCCACTTCAGTTGTCCATACTATACCTACGTCCGCCTGATTATTTTCGATACGGTAAGGTGTTTCGCGATGGTGGCGAGCAGTAAACCAGGTTTTTTGTGGAACTGCCCAGCATTTTTTGCATTTTTTGCCGCCGGTTACCTTGTCATGAATACCTAAATCTTTCAGCATTTCACTACCATAGAACTTAAAGATACCTTCTGTTAGAGGATTAGGATGAGACTGTACTAAATCATCACGACCTAAATCTGCAGCTCCTTTAATATTTTTCGGATTGCCTTTTGCTACCATCAACTCAAGTTTGTTGTGAGTATAAATAATATGCTTATCAAGCAAACCTTTTTTATTAAGCTTTTTAAGATGGTTGATATTTACGCTGGCATATAAATCAGGTGTCATTGATGTTTTTTCACCATTAATTTCGCCCTGCTTTAACAATTGTTTTTTTAGAATTTGTCCAGGGGGAATGGTTTCTACATAAACCGTTTTTATACTTTTATGTCCGGATTGAAAGTCTTTAATTAGCTCTTCCATAACCATAAACTGATTACCTGCCAGATACATAACCAGATCAGATGTATACGAATCTTTTATTTCGCCATAATCTATATCTCCATTAGTATGGAATGTCCGGTAATCGTGACCATGACCAGCATCTTTTGCACTTACAACAGATGAAAGCACAAGCAGCAACAGCGTTGAAATCATTATTATTAGGGGTGTCTTTTTCATATATAATCTCCAGTGATATATTTTATAATTTTAATCATCTTAATAAAGACGGCTTCAAAGTGCTTTTTATTCCATTATTTAATCATATATATTGATTTTTATTGCTTAAATCTGAGTTTTTGATAATTTAAACTTATATTTATATATTCATAATCACTCAATTTACAAGGATCACTAAATGCGAAAGTTATTTATCCCCACTATTACCCTGCTTAGCCTGCTGTTAACCCCATGTTTAGCTCTCGCTAACCCAGATGGCCTGATCACCAAACAGAGCAAATACAGCGTCACTGAAACGATAGATCGTCTGGAAAATGTTTTAAAGAAAAAAGGCATTACCATCGTCACTCGTTGGAGCCATAGTGAGCGCGCAGCATCTGTTGGCATCGCACTTCGCCCTACAGAATTACTTTTATTTGGTAACCCTAAACTCGGCAGCCATATGTTTACCTCACAACAAACATCCGGTATTGATTTACCGCTTAAAGCACTTGCCTGGGAAGATAAAGATGGGAAAGTATGGTTAAGCTACAATGACCCTGCCTATATAACCAAACGTCACCACATTCATGACCGCAAAGAAATAGAAAAGAAAATGACCGGTGCACTTAACAAACTAACTAATGTCGCCATTGGAAAGTAACGGCTTTATTAACGCCCTGTGGCAATAAAAAAAGGGCAGCCAAATTGGCTGCCCTTTTTTATATATATTTTTTATTTACATTTAAATTTTAATATAAGACCAGCCCTGATGAATCCGCTTCACAACCTGATCAATTGCAGTTGCACCCTTATGCACCGTATTTATCAGATTTGGCTCTACACCCTTTTCACGTAGTCGCTCAATCGCATTACTACAGGCAATAAATTTTATATTTGGATATTGATCACGTAAAGCCTTAACCCGTTGAGCATAGGGCGACACATCTTCGCGGAACAAATCTAAACCACCTGCATTAGCGATAATTTCTAATTGAATACTCTGATCACCATTCTGATAATTTGCCATCAACAACTCAGCCTGATCAAGTGTTTGTTTAAACTTCACTTTATCCCGGACACTAATATGTAAAATATACTTGCCCGGCTGTTCTGCAATAACCCGCATACCCGGATTAACTGTATTCGATTGTGCCAGATTATTCTGCGGCGCTGTATGCATTGCATCACCACTGAACCAGCCAACCGAAAATGTCAGTACAAAGAATACAGCGTACATCGCATAACGATAATTTCCGCTTGAGTACTGTAGTTTTGCTGGCGGCCGAACATTTTGATAAGTCTGCTTTAACTGTGATTTTAAACCACACAAATCATCTAACGTTTGTTGCAACTCTGCATCGGTTTTTAAAACCTCTTCGAATTCTGTTTTTTCACTACCCTGCAGCTCTCCGTCTGCATAAGCACTAATCATCTCTGCTGAAAATTTCATCGTTATTTCACCACTCTTAA
>CAZHEA010000119.1:0-7729 GCA_964531165.1 uncultured Thiotrichaceae bacterium | reverse complement strand
CCAGCCACCGCGTTGTATAATGATATTACGATCGAATACCGTACCGAGAATAGTGTTTAAGGTGCCTTCAATTGAAGCACCGGAGAAGTCTGCAATATTAACTGCAGGTGCAATCGGGAACCAGGTGTACAAATCACGTAATGTAATTGCCTGACCGGGTAGTACCGCATTACCAAAACGGAAACCATTGGCCATTGATACATCTACGCCATTTTCCCAGCCGGGAACATTACGCACATCTGCAACACTGTCAGTTACATTTAAAATTGCATCCGCAAGGAAGTTATTTAATGTATCTTCCAGCACGTGATGACGAAGTAATAATGTATCGGTGTAACCCACTACAGTATCCAGATCATCAGTCAGCTGTAAGCCTTGTGTCGCCGGGTTGTTAAAGCCGCCTGGCAGGAATGAGTGACGCTTAACAATGCCGTCTTTACCGGCAATGAAATCTTCTTCCATTGCGGCAACGAGTTCGGCCATAGCCGGATCTTCTGCAATTGACTCATCAACTGGAATGGCTTCCCAGTCGAAGTTTTCAATACGGCCGTGTTCTATCTCAAGATCAAGACGACCTACATACATGTCACGGTTGGTTTCAACAACAATTGCCGCGCCTCTATTCAGCATGTGGCGTGCTTTATGGCTTAATGATTTACCAGGTGTTGTGCGTAACACTTTCTTTTTAGAAACAACAAGAGCGCCCAGCGTTACTTCGTGAGTATGGGCTGAGTACATTACATCGATATCTTTAAAGCTTTGCGCTATTACGATATTTTGCGGTAGCCCCAGCTCTGATTGAACAACAATCAGCTCGGCGCCTTCGGCTTTTACCTTAGCGATAATGCCAGGTAATTCTTCAACGCCCTGAGTAAAGCGCAGGCCAATATTAAATGCATCTGCCTGTTGCGGAACGATCGAAGCGGTTAAACCGATAACCGCGATTTTTGTGCCATTGCGATCCAGCATTTTATAGGCAGGTAAAACCGGCTTGCCATGTAGTGGAGCGGGTAATGGTGCCGCATTATATAAATTGGCAGCAACCGTCGGGAAGCTGGCTTTAATCACGCCCTTGCCTGCAGGTGTAGGGAAAGGTGCAGTAGCGGTGATTTCAGTGCAGGTGTAACCGCTGGCGGCATCGGTTAAGCCGGCAATTACGGGTACGTCATCACAGCCGATGTGGCCGCTCATGGCGCGTAAGTTGCCTGGAATAGTTGGCTTTGGACCGAAGTTGGTAAAGCGATTACGGAAAACCGCACCGCCATAACCAAAGTCCCAGTTACCCGGTGTATAAACGTCGATACCAAATGCGTTCATAGGAATCATCATTGCATCACCCAGTGTAAACATAGCTTCTGCGCTGCCGTGGGTTAAGTCGCCAGTTGAAAGCAGTACAGCTTCAGGGTTGTCATCACGAATACTGTTGACGACGGTTTTTAAACGCGCTAATCCGCCTGAGCTGGCCACTTCACGTTCAGTGCCATCAATATTTTTAAGCACTGCTGAGTGGGGCACTAATGTGCCGTGCAGATCGCCCATTTCAATTAATGTTATTTGTTTAGAGTCTGCAAAAGCCGGCGAGCTAGCGACACCCAGAGCAACGGCGGCAGAAAGCAATGTTTTGCAAACTGCCCCTGCACCGATGTGAGGGCTATTTATTTTGTTGTTTAATTTCATTTTGTAATCCTTCAAGCATTTATGTAATGCCAGAGGCATTACCAGATATTTTTACCGCAATAAGAATAAATCTGTTGATGAATTAACAATATAGGGAAATTCCTTATTCGGTGCAGGAGGGAAACTTATTAGAAAATTCTAAATTAATGGAGTAATTAAATTGGAATGAAAAAAACAGGCTCGATAGAGTGATGATTGTAGACGTTGAGTCAACTTAAGTTATTGAACTTTATATAGTAAATGTTAATGCATTATAAGTCGTAGACTTAAATTATTTTAACGCCATTCGATTATTTTGAATTATACGAGGAGTCACGAAAAAGCTCACGGTGTTGAGTTTATATAAAAGAGCGCCTGATTATGCGGATTCAATTTAAGATGTTTACATACCTGTCTTTAGTGAAAAACAGCCATATCAGCACTTGCGATAGGTTTGGCAGTGAAACCTGATTCTATTAAAAAGGGGCATGAACCATTATTCAATAGTGATACAGCTCATTCTTCCTCGGTAGGAATAGAAGCACCGGTGAATTTAAAAATGAGTTTACTAAAGGGCTTGTTCATGGGGCGAAAAACATAAGCTGCAGCTGCAGGCATTATGGCATAGAAAAACATTTCTTCGTTGTCGGCGGCTACAAATAGCACCAGTATAATAATAAGTAAAATGGTCAATAAAGTATAAATAATCCATGCTTTTTTAATATAGTTATTATATTTCTCAACTTGATCGTTTGCCATGTTTTTTGCCGCCTGAGTTTGGGGTTGTATAGGCATTAGTAAATGCCATTAAGTTTTTTGTATGTATTTTTAATCTATATGCGTGTTATGTTAAGGCTGAATTACTTATTATAATTTTGTTTTAATTCTGTATGTTTTAGTGAATATTGGTTTGAACTGATTTTCAGTCTTCAGTTTCCATATTAATTGTGATCTCCATGTCTTTAAATATAGCGCCAGAGAAAACGGTTAAGTTGTCTGTTTAGTCTGATCTGCGTGCCGTTTTATGCGTTAGTAGCATTACTTTGGTTAACGGGTAAATACATTGTCGAAATGCCTGTTAAGGCGACAAGATATGCAACTAATAGGGCTATATCAAACCTCAGGTCTGAAGCTGCATATAGTAATGAAATTATGACAAAACCAATGGCGGCTAACATTGCGTTATACCCGGTGCATTCATTTTCATCTTTAAGCATAATGATGAGACAAATGGCCGGCCGTGTTCTGGCCGGTCCAGATGTGTGCAAACTTTGTACGCACAAGCAGCACTGATTTGATATGTGCTGTTATTTGTAGGTGTTTTGGTTTGCTTTGATTAGGCTGGAACAACATTGTTTGCACAAGGGCCTTTCTGGCCTTGTCCTACTTCATATTCTACCACTTGCCCTTCATTAAGTGATTTATAGTCGTCACCACTCTTAATTTCAGAATGATGCACAAAAAGATCTTTTCCTCCATCTTCTGGTGTTATAAAGCCAAAACCTTTACCCGCATCAAACCACTTTACTGTACCTTTACTCATTGTGTATATCCTGTTTAGTTAATATTTAATAGTTTTGTATCATGTTTTTTCGTCTTTTACGTCAATTGTGGTGGGCAAAATTATAAATTACATTTAACTTACCTACATATAACGAGGCCGCAGAAAAGCACATAATATCACATGAGCTTTACTCGTCTTTAATTTTCTTAACTTTTTGTTGCTACGGCTGATTATTAATATGATTGATACTTAATGCAAGCATTATAGTTATATTAGAAAACGCCGACCTATTTGTCTCATCGCTTATTCTATCGGCCTCTTGTCGGGGTTCTCAACATTATATCTGCCTTCTCGGGTCATGCATCAGAGAAAATAGCGATAATCTTGCATGGAGCCATTTCTACCCAGATAAGCTGGATTTTGACAGGTGTTTAATCTAACAGTCTTCTTCAATGTGATATTAATGGCAGGTATATATGTCGCTTTATGACAGATTTATGGTTATGCATACAGTCTGTAATGCGAGGACATACTTTACAGAGTGTGGGCTGGTATGGATTAGAATAGTGTAGTTTCTATGGGGTATAGGTTTTTCCTGTCAATAAGTGCCTTCTGGGGTAGTGTTGGTATCCATCTTCTTTAAAGTTGTTTTATCTTGTCTAATGGATTTATATTCGGCCTCTAATCATATTCTTTATATTACAATTACTATTTTTCCACATGCTTTATTGCTTTCCATGAATTGATGTGCCGTTGAAATGTCCTTGAAATCAAATGCCTTTGAAGGTTTGGTTTTATATTTTCCTTGTTCAGCGCACTTTAGCATTTGTTGCATAGGAATTTCACTGATAGGAAAATAATCAGTGCCAAGCATGTAGCACGCAAAAAAGTTGAGATTAACAGATGATGGCATATCAGTAAGTGGATTAAATGAAATGGGATCATTACCACCGAGAAAGCCGGCATTACAAACGGTAGCATTGCGTATTCTGCTGAACCTGAACTAACTGGTTACTTGAGCTTAAGTAAACCCGCTTTTTTGAATAGCGCCTTCACAAGGTTAACCGATGAATGTCTAGTGGCCCTGTTTGGCTTAACGGATTAAGAAATAACGGGCAGCAGTAGACTGCGATAAGAGACCCTCTATATGTGTTATGTTTTTTATATGTTTAATGCTAGTTGCAAACCATAGTTTAATAGTTGATTTTGTTTTGTATTTAATTTACCTGATTTTTCGTTCAAGTAGGATTTATCTAGTGTTAATAATTGTGAGACATTTACAACTGATTCACGATTTAAGCCTGAGCCTTTTTTAGTTAATTTGAAATTCCCAGGAGCCTCAGCTAAACGAGTGTTCGATGTTATAGCAGCAACTATTATTGTTTGGATTTTGCTTTTATTAAATTCATTGGAGGAGATAATAACGACAGGTCGACGAAACCCCGGTTCAGAACCGCGAGGTTCCTCTAACGAAGTCCACCAAATTTCACCTTTTTTCACTACCACTCATCCTTTGATAGTGAGCTTACTTGCATTGAGTGCAACTTACTGTCCAAGTTTGACTCTGCTTCAGAATAGACTTTATTTAGAGCATCAGTTATGTCTAAGTATTTGTATTTATTGAGATACTCTAGTACTGCTTTTGTATAGAGCTCACTTCGTGACATGCCCGTACTGCTGGCAAAGTGCTCAGCTGCATCAAAGGTTTCATTGGGTATTGAGATTGCTGTTTTCATGCAAAAAGTATAACCATGGTTATACTTTTTGTCAATGCACATGTTCTTTTAAATATAATGTCGAGTTCAGCTGGAACGATTCGTTATGCATTTTTGGTAAACCGACATCTAGGATAATTTTCACAGCCTAAAAAATTAGAACCCGCTTTTGGGCCTTTTTTTGCAGTTCTTTTAATTAAGTTTGATCCACACGTAGGGCAAACTGTTGAAGAACCGTGTCTTTTCTGCAAAGATCTAATATGATCTTTGGTTGTAAGCGTAGACGTTGATATATGCTTTTCGAGTTTATTTAGTATGCATTCTATTTCTTTAGCTGAAAGTAGTTTTGTTCGATAGTTTCTTTTTATGAATGACCCCAGTCCTGATTTTATTACATTGACTGGCATTTTAGTTTTGAACTCACAGTTACCTACAAAATATATAACTGTATGTATAACAATATCATCTATATCTAGAAATTCCGAAAGGACTTTTTTTTGCCTGAATGTTTGTCTAAGTGGATTTTGAAAAGAATATTTTTTACTGTATAAAGATTGTGTCCATTTTGGTTGTTCTTCTGATCCAAATATCCATCCTTTTTTGTTTTTTGTTTCCACTATAAATAGCCCATATTTTGATACTAAAAGATGATCTATTTGTGTTGTTCCATTTCTTGAAGGTATGATGACGTCATGAAATTTGCGATAAATATTAGTATTAAGAGACACCCACATATTGAATGCGGTTTTCTTTTCACCAAACCAGCCTCGTAGAAAATTCATTTTATAATAATACAGATGTGATAAAAAATGGCTTATCTATACACGACAAGTTATATTCATAACGTGCCATCTTTGTTTTTTAAAGCATAACGCTTTAATAACCAGCCAAAACCCAATAGGCTAGTTGTTATTGTAGGTTTAGCGGCATACTACAAACAGAGCCATTCAAACTACGGGTTTTTGGTCTGCTTTAATTTACTTGTTAGATGTACATTGGAGTGCTACATTATATATGCGCATGTTTAATGCGCATATATTGAGAGAATAGAGTATGCAGTATATATATGATGTGGATGCACCAAAAAAGCCAACAAACCTAAGTATAAACAGTGACTTACTTAAGAAGGCGCGCGGGTTAAAAATTAATTTGTCAGCCACTTTGGAACAAGCTTTGGCGTTACAAGTGAGAACTACAGCACGAGATTTATGGCTTAAAGATAATAAAGAAGCAATTAATGCCCTTAATGATTTAGCCGAAAAAAATGGTTTATTCTCAGACTCATTTAGAGAGTTATGATGAACCAGTATTCATTATATAAAAATGAGAATAAAAGCTCTAAGAAAATATACCCATTCTTTGTAGATGTACAAAGTGATTTACTTGAAAGTTTAAATTCAAGAGTTGTTATACCATTGTCTTTAGATAAGACGACTAATAATACAAATGCTAAGAACCTTTGCCCTGTATTTGATATTGAAGGTAAAAATTATGTTTTACTAACCCATCAGATGACATCGGTTCCCGTTTCTTTGCTTAAGAAAAACGCTGGATCACTTGAACAATATCGTTATGAAATTCTTGGTGCAATTGATATTCTTTTGACTGGCATCTAACGCTTTAATAGCCTGATATTTTTTCTTACGGCGTCTTTAGGCCGTAAGAAAAATGGTCAGAGTTGATTTTTTTGTTAGGTAATTTTATTTCTTCAACTTTTTGTTATATTCATGAGCTTCTTTCATTTGATAAAGAGTCGCTGATTTAGTTGCGCCAGTAAATGTAACCGGGGCTCTTTCGATTACGTCTGGGACTCCAGAGCGTGATATTATTGCTTCACATGTTGTATGTGTAGTAGATGAATCGAATAACCACGGTGTAGCTGTTTTAGAGATTGGTAAAGTCTCGCCATCCCAAAAAGCTACTTTATTTGAGTTTATATTTAAATCCTCTTTTTTAATTATTATCGTAGTGCCTGGAATTGATGCGCAAGATAATTTTATTTGAGTCACATATTGAGTGTCGGCAGAGAACTTAAAACCATATTTCCATTTTGTGGATAGTATGTCAGCATCGGCATTAGTTGGCCCTGCATGTATGAATCTACCCACTCCAGATGACTTGATTTCACCTTCAGATATGCAGCCAGAGACAAGTAGTGATGTTATTATTATGATTCCAGTTTTATACATAAATACTCCAAATATATTTCCAGTTATTGTTTGCCTTACGTTTTTTCTTGCGGCCTGCTTTTGGCCGTAAGGAAATTCCCCCAGTCATGAATAATACCCTTCACGCGTAACATCGTATACGTCACACATTGTATTGAGTTTATAATCATCTCGTTTTGAGTCTATGAATTCGAAGATTTCTTTTTTCGATCCGAACAGAATTGGATGCTTTTTTTTAGAAGGTCATGCTTCATCAATAGCTCATCATGCTCTTTTTCAAGCTTACGTAAACGTTTGAGCTCGCTTTTCTCTTCAGTGTCTAGTGTACCTTTGTCTTTTTTTTTCCATGATGATTCCGTCGTTAAGTTCTTTTTCCCAACGGTATAACATTACGGGATGAATATCGAGCACTTGTGCAATATCCGTGGCCTTTACCGTGGGCAGTTCACCCAGAGCGACTGCCGTTGCCTTGAAATCATCGCCACAAGTATCGTATTTGATTTTTCTAGCCATGTAGCACCTCTAATAGTTTTAAAATTAGATGTGTTCAAAACTGGGGGAAGTTCCTAACTTTTCGGGTCAGACTGCAATGTTTCGTTATGCCTATTTTCTTTCTTCGGCCTTACTATAGACCAAGCCACGTTCTCTCTTTCCGACAGCAATTACATATATTACTATTTCATTAT
>CAZHEA010000118.1:0-7765 GCA_964531165.1 uncultured Thiotrichaceae bacterium | reverse complement strand
TAACTGGCTCCAGCCCGGCGTTAAAAAATGTTCACTTACCTGTGTAAGCTCACATTTTTCGCCTTAACCTGAAACCCGTTAGTCGCAAACTGAGCGACAACATAATATTCTGTAAATTTAGCAGTAACTGGTTTCCAGCTCTGCATTTCTGTCTATTATGCGACTTCAATATCCCGAAGTGCAATATCTATTTTTTTCTGAAGATTTAGCATCCGGCTATCGACATCTTCAAAATCACCGGCAGTTTCCTGGCTACCCAGTAGTTCATGGGCCAGATTTAACGCTGCCATAATAGCGATACGCTCTGTACCAATAATAGAGCCTTTACGTTTAATCTCGTTCAAGCGGTCATTTAGAAAGCCGGCTGAATCGATTAGTGACGCCTGTTGGTCCTCTGGACAGGCTACGCGGTAATCCTTGTCCATTATTCGTATATCGAGACCATTATTCGCCATAAAGTTAACTCTAAAATAAATCCGTTAATAATTAAATGTAAAACCGAAGGCATTATGCACCGGGTTTTGGAGGTAAAACTTGAACACCATAGAAATTTTAGAAGAAATTAAGCCGTTTCAATGGTTTTAAGTCGTGTAATCATGCTTTCAACCTGATTACGTACCTGTTCTCTTTGTTCGACCAGTTGCGAGCGTTCGCCTCGAATGCCCTGTAGTTGCTGTTTTAGATCGGCGTTTTCAGTTGCCAGTTTTTTTGATAAAGCCAGCAGATCTTCAACTTTGCTTTCCAGTGCTTCGATATTGCTTTGAGTTTCAGTATTCATAATGCTAAATATAGTTAGTCCTTGGGCTCAGGTCAAATTTTTAAGGTATTGACCGGTGCATGCTAGAATGCCTTTGTGCTATATAATAATGGCATAAATTCAGTCTAACAGAATAGTTTTTATATTAAATTTCAATAAGTTGTCATAGAATCAAAGCGCAAAAATTGTGCTGAATTGCATCTGAAATAAACCACTGACAAATTTACTGACAGGAAAAAATATGATCTCCAGACCGGATTATAACAGCTTAACCGATGCATTGGCCAAGACCGATGCGGAATTTGTTGCATCTGAATCACATGGCTCACTTTGCGGAATGCTCTGTGCAGCGGGTAAAGTCGAGTTGAGTGACTGGCTGGAGCAGGTTTTTGAAGCTTTTGATGTTAACGATATGCTGGTTAAAGAAGCCAGTCAGTTGCTGGTGGGGCTCTTTAATAATACTCAGGAGCAGTTAAACGATTCAGAAGCGGACTTTCAGCTGCTGTTACCGGGCGATGATGTGTCATTGGCGCAGCGCACCGAAGCGCTGGCGTCATGGTGTCAGGGCTTTACCTATGGCCTGGCGGCCGGTGGCTTAAAGAAAGACCGTAAACTACCCGACGATACCGCTGAGTTAATTGCCGATATGGTGGAAATAGCCCGTGCAGGACATGACCTGGGGGATGACAGTGACACAGATGAAGATGCCTTTATGCAAATTTATGAATATGTGCGCATGGGAGTATTGCTGATTAACGAAGAGTTGCAGCCATCTCACGCGCCCCCCGAAACGCTGCAGTAATCCTCTCCTCCCCATTTATAATGAGATACATTTGAATGAACCCCAAAATTCACGCAAGACACAGAAAACAATTACTTCGCATGATTGGCGATGATGGTATCGCGATTTTACCCGCTGCCCCGGTGCGTTGTAGAAACCGGGATGTTGACTATCCCTTTCGTCAGGACAGTGACTTTTTCTATTTGAGTGGCTTTAGTGAGCCGGAAGCTGTCATCGTGCTGGTGCCGGGAAGGAAAAATGGCGAGTATATTTTGTTTTGTCGTGATAAGGACGAAGAGCAGGAAATATGGCATGGTCGACGTGCAGGCCCGCAGGGGGCTATGGATGATTTCGGTGCAGATGATGCCTTTCCGATAGATGATATCGACGATATATTGCCGGGTTTAATGGAGCACTGTGAGCGGGTTTATCACACCATGGGACTGGATCCGTTATTTGATAAGCGGGTAATGGACTGGGTTAATTCACTGCGAAAACAATCCCGTTCCGGTGGACATGTGCCCTATGAATTTGTGTCGCTGGATTATTTACTGCATGACATGCGTCTGTTCAAAAATCGTGATGAATTACGGTTGATGAAAAAAGCCGCTAAAATTTCGGTGGAAGCACATAAGCAGGCAATGAGAATATGTAAACCGGGTGTTAACGAGCATGAACTCGATGCAATTATTATGTATGAGTTTCAGAAAAATGGTGCAACCTGGGCCTACCCGAGTATTGTCGGTGGCGGTGCCAATAGCTGTATTTTGCATTACACCGAAAATAATATGGCGCTCAATGATGGTGAGTTGGTGTTGATAGATGCGGGCTGTGAATACGGTGGTTACGATGCAGATATTACCCGTGCGTTTCCGGTTAACGGAAAATATACCGCCGCGCAGAAAGAAATTTTCGATTTAGTGGTGCAGGCGAATTTAGATGGTATTAAAAAAGTAAAACCGGGAAATCACTGGAATGATCCACATCAGGCGGCGGTTAAAACGTTAACCAAAGGTATGATTGAATTAGGGTTATTAAAGGGCGCCTTGAGCAAGCTCATAAAAGACGAAGCCTATAAGAAGTATTATATGCACCGCACCGGACACTGGCTGGGAATGGATGTGCATGATGTGGGTGACTATAAAGTCGATGATGAATGGCGATTATTAGAGCCGGGTATGGTGTTAACTATTGAGCCGGGTCTGTATATCCCCCATGGTAGCCGCGGTGCAAAACGTTGGTGGGATATCGGTGTGCGTATTGAAGATGATGTGGTAGTGACCAAAGATGGCTGTGAAGTGCTGACCGATGGCTTGCCGAAAACCACGGGTGAAATTGAAGCGATAATGGCGGGTGAGTAGAAAGCTTAAAAAGAAAATGCAAATGGTAACTCTAATATATCCATATAGCCGTGACATTAGTGCATCCCTGCACGTCAACGCAAATAAACGCAAATGTAAGCAAAGTTATTTTGAGGTTTTTCATTTTTATGAAGAGTTTGTGGGTGATGTTAAATCCCCCTCAGTAGCCCGATTTAATTTATATAGTAAACCTGTTAGCCTGTTAAAATATATCCATTCCCTTTTTCTAAGGGGGAGGTCAAAAGAATTAGATATTGTCTCCCCTCTTAGAAAAAGAGGGGCCGGGGGAGATTGGCTTTTTTCTTTAAAAGAGTTCAATCGCCATGGGCATTCCACCCTTCGACTAAAAAAACACGCTGCTTTACTCGCGGCCATTCGCGGCCATTCGCGTTCATTTGCGTTTTCTTGTTGTTTTTATAATCATGCATAATCAATACGACATAATAATAATCGGCGGAGGCATGGTAGGTGCCAGTTTAGTCGCGGCCCTGAAAAAATATACTGGCAAAAATCATACAGATAAAAAAATTGCCGTCGTCGAAGCCTTTGAATTAAATTCAAATTCACAGCCGAGTTTTGATGATCGTTCGATTGCGCTCTCCTATGGTTCAAGAAGAATCTGGGAATCCATGGGGCTATGGCAAAAACTGCAACCTGAAATTGAAGCCATAAAATCGATTCATGTTTCTGATAAAGGTCACCTCGGTGCAACACGCATTACCCATAAAGAAGAAAATGTAGAAGCGCTTGGTTATGTAGTAGAGAACCGGGTGATGGGTAAAGTGCTGATGAATGAAGTGGGCTCATTAAGTCATGTTGACTGGTACTGTCCCGCCACGATTGAATCGCTAGAGCAATCAGCAGATCAGGTGTCAGTAAATATTAAAACACAAGCCGGTGAACAGACAATACAGGCAAAGTTGTTAGTCGCTGCAGATGGCGTGCGGTCCGTAACCCGGCAGCTGGCGGGTTTAGATGTTAAACGTGAAGACTACAATCAGTCTGCCATTATTGCCAATGTGCAAACCGACCAGTTGCATCAGGGTGTTGCCTACGAAAGATTCACGGACAGCGGACCGATTGCCTTTTTACCGATGACAGAAAATCGTTATTCAATTGTGTGGACCTGTGAGAAAAATGCAACCGCCCGCATTATGCAATTATCGGATGATGAATTTATCAGTGAGTTGCAGCAACGTTTCGGGTATCGCGTAGGTAATATCGAAAAAACCGGTGAACGTTTTTCCTACCCACTGGCGTATACTGAAACTGAACAACTCGTTAAAGGTCGGGTGGTGGTTATTGGTAATGCCGCACATGCCTTACATCCGGTTTCCGGGCAGGGTTATAATTTGGCCTTGCGGGATGTGGCTGAGCTGGCTGAGATGATCATTGAAAATGCTGATCCAGGGCATGCATTATTATTGGCTGAGTATCACGCAAAAAGATTAAAAGATATGCAGCGGGTGTATCGTATTACGGACTCGATGGTGAAAGTGTTTTCCAATGACAATGTTGTGCTGGGGCATGTGCGGGCATCAGCTTTGATTGCATTAAATTTAATATCGCCACTGCGCTCGATAATGGCACGACAAAGTATGGGATTGTTGGGACGAATGAATAAATTGCAGCGACGGATTTCGTTGTGATGGCGTTAAATTACAAAAGGATTAAAAGGCATTGTTGTTCGCGAATGAACGCAAATAAAAGCAAAAATATTAATTTATGTTTGTTTTGCTGCAGGGGTACTAATAAAAAATTAGCGTTGATTAGTCTTCATTCGCGGACAAACGGCTTTTGAGTTTTATGATAAGAAATTACGACATAATTATAATCGGTGGCGGCATGGTAGGCTTAACCTTAGCTTGTGCGCTCGGCCAGCATGATTTCAAAATTGCTGTCGTCGAAGCTTATCAACCGGAAGATATTAATCCAGAAGACGATTACGAACTGCGTGTCTCCGCGATCAGTAAATCATCTCAGCAAATTTTACAAAATGTAAACGCCTGGCAGGGTATGTTAAATCGCCGTGCCTGTGCTTATCAGCATATGCATGTCTGGGATGCTACCGGAGACGGTAATATTCATTTTGATGCGGCGGATTTAGGCATTGATTCACTCGGACATATTATTGAAAATAAAGTCATTCAGTTTTCACTACTAGAGCAGTGTTTGCAGTTGCCGGAAGTTGACTGGTTATGCCCGCAACAAGTAAGTCATATTGATTTCTCAGGTAGTCTGCAGCAGGTAATATTGAGTAACGGTGACGTGATCAGCGCAAAATTGCTGGTGGGTGCAGACGGCGCAAACTCAAAAGTACGCGAAGCGGCGGGCATAGAAATCAACCAATCACCGTATGAACAAAAGGCAGTCGTCGCTGTAGTGAAAAGTACGCTGCGTCATAAAGATACCGCATGGCAACGATTTTTGCCCAGTGGTCCGCTGGCGTTTTTACCCCTGAGTGATGGCAGTTGTTCGATTGTCTGGTCAGCTGAAAATCAGCGTGCAGATGACTTAATAGAAATGGATGAGCCGCAATTCATAAAAGAGTTACAGGATGCTTTTGAACACACATTGGGAAAAATAGAAACGGTCAGCCAGCGGGTGGCTTTTCCATTAGTGCGTCGACATGCCAATGAATACGTAAAGCCGGGGCTGGCATTAGTCGGTGATGCGGCCCACACCATTCATCCGTTGGCGGGGCAGGGAGTCAATCTGGGTTTGTTGGATGCCGCAGCACTTGCGGAAACAATTATGCAGGCGCGGGCACAGGGTAAGAATATTGCGTCGCTGACCACGCTTAGAAAATACGAACGCTGGCGCCGTGCGGATAACAGCTTAATGATGTATAGCATGAGTGGTTTTAAAAATTTATTTAGTAATGAGCAAACTGAATTGTCGTTTGTGCGTAATGCCGGGTTAAATCTGGTTAACGGGCTGGGGCCGGTTAAAAATAAATTAATGCGCCATGCTCTGGGGCTGGAAGGTGATTTACCGGAGATGGCAAAGTTGACGGGCTGGTAACGTTATCAGATTTAATGTCGGCGACGTCTTTTTTGCATGGTATGTACTTAAACCAACGGTGAGTTTTTTGTATCGATTATGCACCAAATAAAACTACTGGATGTAAGCCAATCCGAGAAAAAGTTCACTCAGGCTGTTTTGCAAATTACTCAAATGCTGGGTATATATCACGCTGAGCTCGCGCGCATACTGTGTTTGCAGTGTGCGGATATCGGCGAGTTAAGCAGCGCGAATAAAGTCTTATCAAAAAACTCTGTTGCATGGGCGCAGGCTGAAAAATTCATCGAGTTATATGATTGTTTATATGTTTTAAAGCAGGGCGATGAAGCGCTAATGAATAACTGGCTTAGAAAAGAGCATAAATGTTTTTTAGCGGCGCCTCTTTATATGATGGTGGATGAATTAAAAATTGATGAAGTGTTAAGTGTTTTAAAATAAATAATTAACGGTTTTTCGGCAATTCTTTAATATACAAATCCTGCTTACTATAAGGTATTTCAATATTCTCTTTATTAAAGGCTTTATAAATGGTCGTTAGTAATACATCAACCACCTGCCCACGCATTGATGGTTCTTCGACCCAGCACATTAAGTCTAAATCTAAACTTGAATTACCAAAGTTTCTAAAGCGTACCCGGGGTTCGGGGTCGGAGCAGACAGTTTGTTCTGCCATTGCGATATCAAATAAAATCTTTTTCACCTGGTCAATGTCGCTTCCATAAGCGACACCTACGCTCACTCGTATGCGAAACTTTTTATAGGGGCCGCCAGATTCATTGATGATTTTTGTAGTGCCCATAATCGAGTTGGGAATGGTGAGCTCAACATCATCACGGGTCAGCATACGAGTGCTGCGAATGCCAATATGGGTGACCATGCCACGTTCGCCACTATCGAGCACTACATAGTCGCCAATTTTATAGGGTGCATCGGCAAGAATTAATACGCCGGAAAATAAATTGGCCAGCGTGTCTTTGGCGGCGAAGCCAACTGCAATGCCGACAATACCAGCTGATGCTAACCAGGCGGTCATGTCGATAGCCCACAGTACAAAAATGAAATAAATTACCAGTCCGCATATTATGAGTATGGCGAGGTTTTGAAACAGTGGTAGTGTTTGACGGGTGACCAGTGGCAGGTTGTGGTCATTATGGCTGAAGTGGGTAAGTAAAATCCGGCTGAGACGAATGAAAAATAGCGACCAGACTAACAGC
This sequence comes from uncultured Thiotrichaceae bacterium, assembly GCA_964531165.1. Lineage (GTDB taxonomy): Bacteria > Pseudomonadota > Gammaproteobacteria > SZUA-229 > SZUA-229 > SZUA-229. Next base: position 628 of record CAZHEA010000118.1, on the reverse strand, counting down.
GCAAAGGTATACAGAAACTGCGAGGCAATTTCACCGGCTTGCGATGAAAGAATGAGCTTACTGGACAGCCCCATAGCAATCAGAATAATGCTGTTGCTTACGGTGGGACGACTGATGTGAATAATCTGGTTATCTAAGTGAGTTTTTGTTTTGTCGGCAAGCTTCAAAATCAGTTTACTGATGATGTTATTGAAAATACGTGCCAGTAGCAGGCTGGCGATTAAAATGATAATTGCCTGATAAAACGGGTTGTCGCTGAAGGCGTTGAGCCGCTCTAGTATTGTCTCTTCTTTTAGCCAGTCCATAATTTTCTACTTTACTTAATCGGTTAACTAAATAATCACAGAATTAGCTAAAGAATACAATTAAAGCCTTTTCTATAGCATTTATTTTAATCGGTTGGCGGATGCATTGGCTATCATCAGGTAGTCTGGGTAGCCATGAGAGAATATAGTAATTCACTCTAAACTGGTTTATAGTACGCGCTCAATTTAAGCCGTGCATTTTGCATTGCTCGAAGCTGTGGGAGAGACCTTCTCCGGATGTTTGATGCATTCATGGGAAGGCACCGAAGGCGCAACCGCCCGGAAACGCTCAGGTAAAAGGACTACAGCTTCTCGTTTAGATC
>CAZHEA010000117.1:0-7891 GCA_964531165.1 uncultured Thiotrichaceae bacterium | reverse complement strand
AACGCCTTCTTCTATCAGACTTTGAACAACAATTTCAGCACCGGTCATTTCCACCTTAAATGTCTCCATCGTTTAAATTAGTTTCTGAATCTTATACCCAGAATGAAAATCGAAAAACCTTAAAAATCATAGAGTTTTAGCTTTTACATAAGAATATGCAAGCCGCGTAGTTTAACCTAGATTAATACTCAGGTCACGCCACTTCTTTATGCGGGTAAATCTTTATGCACTGCCTGCTTTAAATTATTCATAGAATAGAAAAAGCCCGGTAAACCGGGCTTTTTCAACAAATAAATGAGATTTCCTAAAACTTAGAAATCGTCATCATCTACTTCGCCACCCGCAACAGCTGCCAGCACATCACGAATTGCATCAGGCGTAGCCATGATGTTCATGAAGCTGTTATCACCCATCATTGCAAGATCAGTGAAGTTAATAGCAATACGGAAACGCGCATGTAATGCCTCAGCTTGCTTACCGCTAACCAGAATTTCATATGGAAGGTGAGCAGTCGAGCGTAAAGGTTTGAAATCGATTTCGCTCATTACATAAGCTTCATCCATATATTTCTTGCCTTCGTTTGGAGCCTTCATAGAAACACCGAATAAAGTCTGAGATGTACCTGGAATATCAATTTTGTATACCTGGCCAGCACCTTTCATTTTAGCGCTCAGATTTTTTTCAATCACTGCAACCATCGCATCATGACTACCCTTTGAGTTTAACTCTAAAGGCTCATCAAAATACTCCATACCGAACGTATAGTGGTAATCATTCAGGTCTTCAGCATCTTTACCTTCCTCAGGCCCAAAGTCCTGAACATGACCCAGTGCTTTTTTCAACGCTGCAGCTGTTTGAGGTAATTTAGCATTAACACGATATGCATAAGTCATATACGTTGGATTAGTATATGAAATTTGAACCTTGCCGCCCATTTCAGTTAAAGAAATACGCTGTGCCGCAATGTAACCAGCACGAGGATTGGTTGCAGCCGCTTTTTTCAACTCTGCGTTTGTTACAACAATGACATATGCGCCTTTAAAAGGTGCATATTCACCGGCGATTTCAAAACCATTTTCAGTCAGTGCTGACTTCGTGCCGTCAACTTTGTCTGCAATTGTACCAGCATCATTTGATGCCAGAGAAAAAGGCAAATAAGTTTGAGCCGCTTGTGCAGTTGATATAACCACGCCAACTAACATTGCAAATGCAACTTTTGTTAGTAATTTTATCTTCATTTTAATCACTCCGTTCCCTTATTCATAAGGTGTTTTAATTTAGGATACGCATTAACAACGTGGGGTCAAAATATACGTCCACACTAGTATTTGTCAACGGAAAAATGTTTTCATCCAGTATATAAGTATTTGAGAAAAACATTATATTCAATAATAAACAGGTTTAACTTTCTATATCTGTGTTTTATCCAGACAAAAGAAAAACCGCACTAAGGCGGCTTTTCTTTTTATCGACAATAAAAATTAGAACATCATTGAGTAAGTTGCCTGTAACTCAATTTGTTCCATTTCAATTTCTATAGTTTGCGTCTGGTCAAAAGGACTCGGACCTGAGACAGATGTTTTAGGTGCATACATCGCAGCAAATGCAAACTCTGATGAGCCGAAAGGTATTGTAAAGCCACCGGTAAGATGGGTTTCCATTACTGCAGGAGCCAGAATATTAAACATTGTTTCAGAGTTTGGTATTGGCTGGCTACCATTACTAATACCCGCACGCCATTTTATACCTTCTCCCCATTCAAAGCCCAGCTTATAAATAGTCATATCGTCCCAGCCGAAGCCCGCACCATTTGAACCACCTAAACAACCATTACCAGTACCACCAGTCGGTCCCGGCTGACAGCTTCCATTTGTCAAAGAAGCAATGCCGTTTGAAATTGATGCTACATCACTGTAATAAATTGACTGAACATCAAAGACAAGCACACTGTTTTTGCTGGTATTCCATGCGACACCTAACGAAGCAGTTGCCGGAATATCAAAATCACCGCCTTCTGCAAATAGTCCGGCATAGTCATCAAATTCGCTCATCGACATTTTCGACTGGTAGGACGCACCTAAAGTTATCATTGAAGCGACTTTACCCTGCCAACCCAGCTTAACCCCGAAACCTGTTGATGAGTCTGGGCCATTGCCACTTAGGTTAGATGGATCCTGTGAGAAACCACCGAATGTTGCCAGACCTTTCGATTCAAATGTCTGGTACGCAAATATCAAACTCGCACCGAATGAATGGTTTTGACTTATTTTTGTTGCATAACTCCAGTTTACAAATAACTGTTTTAAATCAACACCCGTTGTACCATCACCAAAAGTACCTGGAGCGGTTACAAAGTTGCCATCTCCAGCAGGAGAAAAAGTCGCAGAACCACCTTTATAATTTGTATTCATACCTCCATTGCCATAAAGAGCAACGGCCGTGGAACTATCATTGTCTAATTTCCAGTTATAGGCAAAATGCGGAATTAAAAAATAATCCATATTACTGTCTACAGAATCAGGACCGATTCTAAAATTACACTGCCCTGGCCCAGCACACCCATCAGTAGCTGAACTACCACCGGTAACCGTATAAGACCGTTTAGGGCTAAAAATAGCCGCACCAATATCCATACGCTCACCCATACCCGCAATACCTGCCGGGTTATTGGCAATAGCCATGGCGTCCTGTGAATAGGCAACACCTGCCCCTGCTAAGCCTTTTTCGGCTGTACTATACCCGTGTGCAAAATAACCATTAGTTGCAAATGCTGATGGCGCAAAAATTGCGCTTGAAACTGTAAGGGCTATTAAGGACTTCTTAATACTTCGTGACATAATTGTGATCCTCAATTGGAGTTATACGCATTTTATTTGCGTTTCATATATAAAAATTTTAGTGCTGTAATCCTGACAACTTATTTAGACCTGAAAAAAAATCAGATTTGAGCGAGCCCTTGCGTGAGCTGACAATCTCAAAACGCCCTGCTAAAGTCAACCAAATAAACGCTAAAAGCGCCTGTTTAATAGACTTTTAGTACAAAAACCTGAATTTATCAAACAAACGGGTGATATATTTTTCGCATATAATTATTTAACGAAACTCTTATATTCTATAAAAAAATGGAATATTTACGCCGGTAAGCACATCAAATTAAATTACTTTTGTTTTTACATTCGTTTCATATGAGGTTTTGATTTATAAATTGACTGAGATACAGCATTGGCTTTGATGTTATATCTTCTTGCGCTAATCCTGACAATTCATATGGTTTACATCACAGAAGACAGAACGAAAAGCACCGGTTTTTCCCCAGGCCCGGCAAGCATATGATCTATATTTTCGGTGAAAAATAAAGTTATTCAGGCAAAATAAAAGACACCCATGATGGGTGCCTTTTATAATTTGTATACGCTCGATTATTAATTTTTACAACGCATATTCTATGACATTAACGGCATACCATTTTGTGCCCAGGCAATAATTCCACCGCGCAAATTATAAACATTATCAAACCCCTGCTGCGCCATAAAACCCACGCCCTGTGCAGATCGGGCGCCGCTACGACAATAAAGCACCGTCATCTCATCCTGCTCAATTTCATTTAAACGGGCCGGTAATGTATGCAAAGGCAGCTTTTCCGCATTGGGAATCATTCCCTGAGCCATCTCACCTATACCACGCACGTCCAATAAACGAATTTTTTTACCTTCGTCCAGATAAGACTGAAGCGTATTAACATCAAGCTCTTTTACACCAAACATTGCATTCGCACCTATATAGTAAAATTTCAATATTGACGTGATTTTCTCATCATTACACCTATATTAGCAAGGCCTGAAATAGATTTGTGCTACATTAGTCACATCTAATGCACTTTTTTAACTTCTTTCGCAACTTCTTTCCTATTTTCAAACACCACTTATAAAGCATTATATTTCAATAACTTAAAGTGATGCCCATCACAACTCTTCCGATTAACCATCAACCTTTTATCTGCTTGACTAAAAAAATATTATCGTAAGACTTGCCTTTTATTCACATTCGAATGTATGGTTATACTTTGAAAACTAATACGATCGACTAATTTTATAAAAATTTGGTTTTTACGGCAACAAACTGGCGTCTTTAGCATCAGCGCGATACCCAGCAGCATAGCCAATTTTAGCCAATCTTAATTGAGGAGAGAAATCACATGAGCGATCCCAAGCTGACTATCATCGCAACTAAAGGCACACTTGACTGGGCATACCCTCCGTTCATTCTAGCGAGCACCGCAGCTGCACTGGGCATGAATGTGTCAATTTTTTACACTTTCTACGGCCTTAACCTGCTGTTAAAAGACACCGGTTCATTAAAAGTTACACCTACGGGTAACCCGTCTATGCCAATGAAAATGCCTATGGGCCCTCAGTGGTTAAGAAAAATCGACTTTGGCCCTAAGATTCCTAATGTAATGTGGAATATCCCTTTCATGGATAGCATCGCAACTACATTAATGAAGAAAACGATTTCCAACTGTGGTGTTGCAACCATTGCTGAACTGCGTGAACTTTGTCAGGAAGCTGAAGTTAAATTCCTCGCCTGTCAGATGACAGTTGAACTATTCGGTTATGACACAGCTGTATTTATTGATGGTGTTGACTATGTAGGTGCTGCAACGTACTTCGAAGAATCATCAGATGCGACTCAATCACTATTTATCTAAATAATAGAAGATTAAGCGTTGATTAAAAATCGCCTGGCCGTTTTTAATCTATCCGAAAAACCACTTGCATTCATGTAAGTGGTTTTTTTATTTGCACTATTCTGAAAAGTCACTGTCACACCTGTTAACTTTTTTTGTATAATTATCCAATCAGACCTAATTTATTAAGCTCGCAAAAATGCATTCAACGGCTCCTTGTAGAACATTATTCCTATCACTTATTTCTACAATACTCTTTATTTTTCCCCTTATTGTCGTCGCTGAACTCCCGCAGCTGGGCGATCCGACTCAGCAGGAATTCACCCCTTATCGCGAGTCCCTTATGGGGCAGCAGTTTTATCAGTCGATTAAAGCCGCCGTACCTTTTGTTACCGACCTGGAAGTTAATGACTATATAACCAACCTCGGACAGAAATTAATTTCACATAGTAGTCAGCCGGATAAAAAAATTCGCGTATTTGTAATCAAAGTATCCAGCATCAACGCATTTGCCGGCCCTAATGCCAATATCGGCTTTCATACCGGATTAATTATTGAAGCCAAAAATGAAAGCGAGCTCGCCGGCGTTATGGCTCATGAAATATCACACGTCACCCAAAGACACCTGGCCCGCGCCATGACCGAATCGAATACCAGCCCGGCGACTATGCTCGCCACCATTCTTGCGGGCATTCTGGTCGCATCGCAAAATCCTGAAGCCGGTGCTGCGATTATTTATGGCGGCTCAGCGGTATTAATGCAGTCACAAATAAACTTTACCCGCGCCAATGAATATGAAGCCGACCGTATCGGCATAGGCGTATTGCGTGATGCGGGAATCAGCCCCGTTGGCATGTCAGGTTTTTTTGAAACCCTGCTTCAGCAATCAGAATCAAACAACATCATGGCGCAAATGGAGTATCTGCGAACCCATCCATTAAGCACAACGCGTATTGCAGAAGCTAGAAATCGCATTAGCCTTGAAGATAGAAAACTTCCTGACGACAGCCTCGACTTTCAGTTTATTCGTGCACGTATTTTCGTCGACATGAGCCAGTCATCGAAGCGCCTGGTTAAACACCTGCAAGGCTTAAAGCCTGAGCAGACTAATGTCGTAACCCGATACACGCTGGGCATTGCCTATATAAAGAACAACCAACCTGCTGAAGCAATTTCTATATTAAAGGCACTAAGTGAGAATAATCCGCACCCCTGGATTCAGCTTGCCCTGGCAGATGCCTACAATGAAGATGATAATACGACAGCGGCTCTGAATATTTTAAAAAATATGGACATACTGCTACCCAGTTACCTGCCTGTCTCAATACGTTATGCGAAAACATTAATTAATAACGGACAGATTGATCAGGCTATTAGTACGCTCAATTTGCAACTGCGTACAAAAAAACAATCTGTCGTATACAGCACTCTAGCGAAGGCATATTTCTCAAAAGGTGATATTTCTCTGGCTCTTGAAGCGACCAGTTATGAATATGAGCTGGAAGGTTACCTGAATCTTGCCAATCAGCAAATCAACAACGCCCTTCAACAACCCGGCTTAAATAAGCTTACGATTCAACGACTTGAATCAAGAAAACACGAACTAAGCCAACGGGTGCACAAACAATCTAATCAGGAGCATTAGCCCTAGCTTATATTAGATTTACGTAACATATTGATGGACATACATTTTTCTTGCTATCGACGCTGTTTTCAGTATGCTACCAGTTCCAGTCTAACTCATAATAATAACAAGTTAGTAAAGATATCGATTAGGTGCTTTTTTTTATATAAAAAATCAACATTGAGTCAATTATCTACAGAGAGAATGGATTAAAAAATAATCTGATTGCTATCTATTAGGCTGGTTCCTTTTTTTCCACGTAATCAAAAACACTGAGGAGTGAATTATGCGGCATACCGCTAAGGCCATTTCTACAGCAACTACAGTTGCTGCATTGCTGGGTACACTAGCTTTTGCATTGCCAAGTCTTTCCGTTGCGGAAGATGCTTCAGCAAGCGCAGAAGGTAAAAAACTTGCCTTTAACAAAAAGAAAGGTAACTGCCTGGCATGCCACCAGATTGAAGGTGGCAAACTACCTGGTAACATCGGGCCACCATTGCTTGCAATGAAAGCCAGATTTCCTGACAAGAGCAAGCTACGCGCACAAATTAGTGACGCACGTAGCAATAACCCCAACACAATTATGCCTCCATTCGGACCCCACGAAATCTTAAGTGGCAAAGAAATAGACAAAATTGTTGAGTTTATATACTCGTTATAAAAATTTAAGGTAGAACTAATGAACACAAAACGTAGATCTTTTATTAAGAGCTCTGCAGCAGCCGGCGCATTTGGCGTAGCTGTAAGCGCAGGTCTTATTACTCCTCGTGCTGTCATGGCCGCATGGCCAAAAGCAGCATTTGCGTCAACTGACACTAACGCCGCTATTAAAGGTGCTTTAGGCAGCAGTGATACAACTGCTAGCTCTGACATCACTTTAAAAGCCCCTGAGATTGCTGAAAATGGTGCAGTTGTTCCCATCACTGTAACTAGCAAAATTGCAGGCACTGAGTCAATCACGCTGCTTATTTCTAAGAACCCCACTCCTTTAACTGCCACATTCAATATGGGCAAAGGTGCTGAAGGTTTTGTTTCAACTCGTGTAAAAATGAGTAAAACATCTGACCTGATTGTTGTTGTTAAAGCCAACGGCAAACTATACAGCGCAAAGAAAGAAGTTAAAGTTACTATCGGCGGCTGCGGCGGCTAATACCTGATGGGGAATATCCCTGAAGGTACTATCTCTTAGAGGAATTAAATAATGGCAAAATCAATTAAAGTACGCGCTAAGGTTAAAGATGGCACAACAGTGGTTAAAGCACTGATCAGCCATGCAATGGAAACCGGCATGCGTAAGAATAAAAAAACAGGTAAAAAGTTTCCTGCTCACTTCATTCAAGAAGTTACGTGCAGCCACAACGGCAACACTGTATTAAGTGCTGACTGGGGTACTGCTATCTCTAAAAATCCATACCTTTCATTTAAATTTAGTGGTGCCAAAGCTGGTGACACTCTAAAAATGAGCTGGGTGGATAATAAAGGCGCTAGCGATTCAGTAGAAGCTAAAATCAAATAAGCTTATTGACTTAATCAAAACCTCAGAACATAACTATAAGGTAAAAATTATGAAAAAAGTTGCA